>JBJHAU010000261.1:0-2840 GCA_050480665.1 Alphaproteobacteria bacterium
GGCGGCTTCGGCCGCGATTTTCCGACCCGGGATGGTCGCCGGATCATGATCGTGGGCCTGACCTTCCGCCAGTGGCGATCGCTGCTGGCCGCGACCGGGCTGGCCGAGGACATGGCGAGGCTTGCCGAAGAAAGCGGTGCCGACCTTTCCCGCCAGGGCGAACGCTACCGGATGCGCGAGGCCATCGCCGAGCGGCTGGCCCCCTGGATCGCCGCCCGCGATCTGAAGACCGTGCGAGAGCGGTTCGACGCCAAAGGGGTCTGCTGGGCGCCCTATCAGAGCTTTCGCCAGCTGGTGGAGGAAGATCCGCGCTGCTCCACCGACAATCCCCTGTTCGGGCTGATCGATCAGCCCGGAATCGGGCCCCTTCTGGCCGCCGGTTCCCCCCTCAGCTTCGGATCCGCGCCCCGTGCGCCGTTGTGCCCCGCCCCGGAACTTGGCGCCGACACCGATGCGATCCTTGCCGATGTGCTGGGCCTTCCGGATCACGAGATCGGGCGCCTTCACGACAGCGGCATCGTTGCCGGACGCTGACCCGACACCCGGCCGGAACCATCCCGACCCCCCTTTCCCGCAACAGGATCCGGGACCCGATCCAGGGCCGGCAGAAACCATGCCGCAGGGGGGCATGCCATAAAAAAGCCATGTTAGGGCTTGAAAAACCCGGTGCCTTCCCACACAACATACCCTGCATCGGCAGGGCACAGCAGGACAGGGCAAAACAGGACAGGGCAAAACAGGGACGTGAACAGGGATGTGGCGGTCATGATCGAAGTGGAAGGGCTGCGAAAGCGGTTCGGGGCGATTCAGGCCGTTGATGGCGTGTCCTTCAGCGTATCGCAGGGCGAGGTTCTCGGTTTCCTGGGCCCCAACGGCGCCGGAAAATCGACCACCATGAAAATGATCACCGGTTTCCTTCCCCCCGATGCGGGGCGGGCTTCGGTGTGTGGCCACGATATCGTCCGGCAACCGATCGAGGCGAAACGCCGGTTCGGCTACATGCCCGAAGGGGCGCCGAGCTACGGCGAGATGACCCCGCTGAGCTTCCTTCGTTTTCTTGCCGGCATCCGTGGCCTTCCCTCTTCGGAACGCGAAGGCCGGATCGAGACCGCCGCCGACCGGACGCAGCTCAAAGGGGTTCTCTATCAGCCGATCGAAACCCTCTCGCGCGGCTACAAGCGCCGGGTCGGGCTGGCCGGGGCCCTCCTGCACGATCCTGATGTCCTGATCCTCGACGAGCCCACCGACGGGCTCGATCCCAACCAGAAGCATGAAATTCGGGCGCTGATCCAGGAAATGGCCCCGAACAAGGCGATCATCATCTCCACCCACATCCTTGAGGAAGTCAACGCCGTCTGCTCCCGGGCCATCATCATCGCCCGCGGGCGGATCGTCGCCGACGGCACGCCTTCGGAACTGGAAGCGCGCTCGCCGCGCCACAACGGTGTCCTGATCTCCGCCACCCGCGAGACATGCGACCGCCTTGCAGACGACCTTCGCGCCCTTGACGGCGTCGCCGGAACAGAGCCCGACAATCGCGGGCTGTTCGTCCTGCCGAAGCCGGGCGCTCTGATCCTTGATCCGATCCGCGTGCTGGTGCGCCAGCGCGGCCTGGCGGTGACCGATGTCCGGGCCGAGCCGGGACGCCTCGATGACATCTTCCGCGCCGTGACCCTGCCAGCGTCCGACAGCGAACAGGCGAGCCCGGAAACCAGCCCGGAAACCGCCCGGGAAGGGGCCGCCCGATGACCGTGATCGCCACCCTGTTTCGCCGCGAACTGGCCAGCTATTTCGTGACGCCTGTCGCCTATGTCTTCATCGTCATCTTCCTTGCGCTGCTCGGCACCATGACCTTCTTCATGGGCAATTTCTTCGCCCGTGGGGTGGCCGATCTGGGGCCATTCTTCACCTTTCATCCCTGGCTTTACCTGCTGCTGATCCCGGCGATTTCGATGCGTCTGTGGTCGGAGGAGCGCAAGTCCGGCTCCGTCGAGCTGCTCCTGACCCTGCCGGTCTCGCCGGCCCAGGCGGTGATCGGCAAGTTTCTCGCGGCCTGGGCCTTCACCCTGATCGCCCTGGTGCTGACCTTCCCCTTCTGGATCACCGTCAATTATCTCGGCGCGCCCGACAACGGCGTGATTCTCACCGCCTATCTCGGCAGCGCCCTGATGGCCGGGGCCTATCTTGCCATCGGCTGCTGCTTTTCGGCCCTGTCCAAGAATCAGGTGATCGCCTTCGTTCTGGCGGTCCTGGTCAGTCTTGTCTTCACCGCGGCCGGCTCTGGCCTGGTTCTGAACTTTGTGGCCGGCTGGGCTCCCGCCCTGCTGATCGAGGTTGTCGCCAACCTCAGTTTCATCGCCAATTTCGATGCGATGTCCAAAGGGGTGATCGATCTTACCAATGTCGTCTATTTCCTCTCGGTGATCGCTCTTTTCCTGTTCGTCACCACCATCCTTGTCGATCTTCTGAAGGCGCGTTAGGCCATGACCCAGCCAGCCCAAGGCCAAGGCCCCCTTGTTCGCCGATCCTTCGCATTCTGGGCAATCGCCCTCGCGGTGATCCTCTTCGTTTCGGCCAATGTTCTGGCCAGAAACCACATGATCGGCATGCGTCTGGACCTGACCGCCGACCGCCTGTTCACCCTTTCCCCGGGCACCTATCGGGTGATCGACCAGATCGAGGAACCGATCACCCTGCGGTTCTATTTTTCCTCCTCCCTGGCCAAGGCCATGCCCGGGATCGCCACCTATGCCTCGCGGGTGCGCGACATGCTGAACGAATACGCCGCCCATGCGGGGCCGAGGCTCCGGCTGATCGAGATCGACCCGGTTCCCTTTTCC
>JBJHAU010000262.1:0-2799 GCA_050480665.1 Alphaproteobacteria bacterium
TTTCGGAACGATCACCCTGTCCGGCGATCTTGGTTTCGACCGCTTTTCCGCCATCGCTGCCGGGACCGTCGACACCGCAGGGCTGGACAGCCTGGCCTTCACCGGTGCCACGCTCTCGCCCTCGACCTCCGGCATGACCCAGGCTGCGATCGATGCTCTTGCGGCCAGCGGCGCCTTCGACCCGATCACCGGCCGCCTGACCCTGACCTTCGACGGATCAAGCGCCGGCGAGGCCTATCTGCAACCGGCTGCGGGCCTGCGCTTCAGTCTTGATGGCGGCCCTGTGTCCAGCGATCTCTCCGCCATCAATCTTGATGATGGCCTTGCCCATGAACTGACGATCTTCGTGGATGTCGATGGCAGTGATGTCGCCGTCGGAACCCTGAACTTCACGGCTCTCGACAATGCCGTGGCGGGCGGCGGAGCCCAGACCATGACCCTCGATCTTGCCACCGGATTGTTCGGGTCCACCAGCACCGTGGTCAGTGCCAGCGCGGCCATGGGCAACTTTCTCGATATCGGGGATGGCGCCTTCGAGATCCGCGATCCGCAAGGGCTTCTGCTGGCCAGCATCGCCTATTCGAGCACGGAGAGCCTGACAGAGCTGGCCGCCCAGGTGAACGCCATCCCGGGGCTGTCGGCCACACTGATCGATGAGGATGGCGCGATCCGCTTGCAGATCACCCATGACGAGTCGACCCCGCTCAGCTTCACCGGCGACAGCGGCGGGCTCGTCGCTGCCCTGAATCTGATCAACCGGGGAACCCAGGTCGTTTCGGCCAATGTCGGGGGCAGCGCCGACGGCGCCGACAACGGCACCATCAGCATCGCCAACAACATCCTGACCTTCACATCGGCCACCGAGGCGCACGGTCTGAGGCTTCTGTATACCGGCAACAGCGATGCCAGCGGAATCAAGATCGGCTACACCGTCGGGCTTGGCGCGCAGATGTTCCACGCAGCCGATAATCTTCTGAACGAGGATACCGGAGCCATTGCCAATGCCATCGAAAGCCTCGATGCCACCAACACCCAGACGGAAGAGCGCATCGCCGTTCTTCTCGAGCGGCTCGAACGCCAGCGACAATCGATGATGCAACGGTTCATTGCCATGGAAACGGCGCTGATGCGGCTGAACAGCCTGCGCGAGCAGCTGACCCAGGCCTTCGAGGCGATGTTCCAGCAACGGCGTTAAGTCCCCGCCCCTCCATCCACCCCATGACCGGTGAGCGTTCCATGTCCCAAGAACCGTTCCAGCAGTACCAGACCCAGCAGATCATGACCGCCTCGCCGGCCAGACTCGTCTTTCTGCTGTATGATCGTGCCATCGGATCGCTGCGTGAAGCGATCAAGGCGATCGAGGCCGGTGACATCGAAGCCCGTTGGCGAGCCAACAAGCGCGCCATGGACATCATCGAACACATGCAGATCACCCTCAACCATGAACAGGGGGGCGAGATCGCGGCCAATCTCGAACAGCTTTTTGCCCTTCTTTCCCGCGAACTGCCGCGCATCGACCGTGCCAATGATGCACGCATCGCCGAAAAGGCCATCGGCCTTTTGCAGCCGCTGCGCGACTCCTGGCGGCAACTGGCCGATCAGGGCGAACAGGCGACGCAGCTTGCCGCGCAACAGGCCCGCAAGGCCGTGACGCCGCCCCCTTCGACAAGGCCGCAACCACGCCAGACACCGCCAGCCCCGGCCGAAGGCGGCGCTCGTGGCCTGAGGATTTCTGCCTGATCCCCGTGCCTCGCGCCCTGCATCCAGGAAAACCTGGCCCGTCGTTCTGCGGCGGGCCTTTTTCATTGATGCCCCCCCTGCGGAGATGAACACCCCTGCGGAGATGGAAGCCCCTGCCAACTCATCCACACATGGCGCCATGGCTTCCCCCTCAGCCCCGGCCCCTCGGTGACCATGCCGGCCATGGCAGTCGGCAGATTTTTCCAGGCCCTGAAGAAATTGCCGGATCGTTTGCGCCCCCGGCCCGGGTCGACAGCGGAAACATTTCTCAAAACTCATTCATAATCAATAGCTTGAGATTCCAGAGCGGCCTGGCCCGAACCTTGCCTATGAACCTGTGGCGTTCAGGACGAACGTCGCGGCGTTCACCCCGAGGTTGCGTCGGTATCCCTTCGGACCCATGCAGGGCCAATTGCGATGACTCTTTCACTGCACGATCTGATTCTTCCCTCTCCGGAAAACCGGATGGACCTTCAGCCCGGCGCACGCCGGGACAGGATGGCCATGGCGATCCCTGACAGGATCGGGTTCGACGAGCTTCTCGCGAAACGAGCCGGGATCGGGCGTTCCCCCCTCGCCGACCCGGCCAGCCTGACACACAGGAAAGATTCGTCAGCCTCCGAATCCCGAAGCACATCCTCGTCGCGAAATGAATCCCGTGCCGAGCCGCGCCCCTCATCCCGCGCGGACGCAGATCGCGCGAACGATTCTGCATCAAGCCCCTCACGCAGCGCGGAGCGTAACCAGACCCCTTCCCCGCTCTGGCAGGCCTTTGACGAGATCATGGTCGCGCCGGGCCATCACGCCCACGCCTTCGGATCCGGGATGGAGCAGACCCTTGTTCAGGGCGGGGCGCAAACAGCCCTCCCGAACCCGGCGCGCATGGTGCCGGAGATCCCGGAGATCATGGCCATGCCTGTGGCCGGCCCCATGGGAACCATCGAGGCCACCACAGCTTCGGGCGGCAGGATCGTCCCTGCCGAAGGCCTGCCCGGTGCCGCGGACGAGATCCCCGTCGTGCGAATCCTCGCGGAGGCCGGAAAAGCCACCCCCGTGAAT
>JBJHAU010000263.1:0-2790 GCA_050480665.1 Alphaproteobacteria bacterium
TCGTTCATCTCAGGCGTCCATTCGCCCAGCAGCGGCTCGATCAGGATCAGAGCCTGGCCTTCCCGATCTGTGATCGGTCGGGCCAGGAGGTGAAGTGTTCCCGTATCGAGATCGACGCGCAGCAGCCGGTTCCCCGAACCGTCACCGTTTGCCAACGGGGGCATCTCCGCCACGAGGCGCCGGGCGGTGGCGGGATCATGCATCAAAGGCGCCAGATCCTCGATACGCGCATTGGCGGACAGACCAAGCGTCTTGGCCGCCACGGAATTCCGCCAGACGATGGCCCCGTTCCGGTCCACCAGCAGACGCGGACCCTTGCCGTCTCGCAACGGATCTTGCGGCCGGCGCCCCAGTTCTTCGAGAATGCCGAAGGCGGTGTTGAAATGTGCAAGAATCTCCGGGTCATCGAACTCGGACTTTTCCTGAAGTACGGAAAGCTCTTCGAAGGCCCGCCCGACATGGTTGTCCCAATGGTCCATGAATATGTCGTAGGACTGCGGCTCAAGGGCGATCTGATAGACGGAATGGATCAGGCCAGCCCGTGTTTCGGCGGCGGCGCCGCTGCCGCCTGCTCCCTCCTGTGCATCACTCATGCGCCAGTCGCACGCATGACATGCCCTCCCTGCCCGAACCTTCCCCATCGTCAGCATAGCCGCAAACCGTGTTGGCAGGCTAGCCTTTCGACAAGGAGACCGGGCGCGGGCTGTCAGTCGCCGAAACCGCTTCCGCGACGCGAGGGGGCGAGCCGGATCAGGCGGGAATCCGCGACCGCCGCCTGCCGGTGCTTGACAGCTTCGCGATAGAGCGGATCACGGACCATCTCGATGAAGGCGCAGACCGAAGGGTACTCGGCGATGAAGCAGGCATCCCATTTCTCTTCAGCAGGGCCGATCAGCATCAGCTCGAAATGTCCGCGCCAGAGGATGCGACCTCCCAGTCGGGAAAACACCGGATAGCTCTCCCGGCCATAGGCCGCATACGCTTCCGCTCCCGAAACGTCCCGCCCGTCAGGGTAATCGGCCCTATCGTGAAAACGCACGAGGTTGAGCATCTGAACAGGGCCGGCACGAGCCTCCTGGCCGAACGCGGCGAAGGCCTCCCGGGTCGGATCGATGTGACCGGTCATGCGCGTGTCTCCCCATCGGCTGGCACGATGGGGAAGCACCCTAGAGGCTGGCGGATCGGTTGTCATGAACCGTCAAGGCATGGACGGTGCAGGAACCTTTCGCGCCGCCGAGCATTGAGAAGCCGCAGTCACATTCACGTGAAGGAAACACCCATGGGCGTCGGCACGATACTTCTCATCATCCTCATCCTGCTCCTCGTCGGTGCGATCCCGGCCTGGCCACATTCGCGCGGCTGGGGATACGGCCCTTCCGGCATCGCCGGCGTGGTGCTGATCATCGTGCTGATCCTGCTGCTGACCGGCCGGATCTAGCGGCGTCGATCGACGAGCCGGCACCTTCGGGTGCCGGTTCATGCACTTCATCGGCCTGTCGGGGACCGCGATAGCTCAGCTTCGGGTGGCACTCGCAGTCCACATGGGCAGCCGCATTCGGGTCGCGCAGCGCCGTGACGAACGTTCCCACGGCCCATTTCAGGTCGCCGAACTTCATGCCGCCTGCCGCTCCCAGTCAGGAAACGGATCGGCCAGACCGCGCCAGCGTTCCGGCATGAAATCGTCCTCTTCCACCAGGCAGGAATCGAGCTCGGCCCGGATGCGGACCTCGTTCATGGGATCCGTCCCGATGAACACCAGTTCCTGCCTCCGGTCACCCCAGACCGGATCCAGATAGCCGGCCATTGCCGCATGCCAGTCGGGATGGTCGGGCCAGCGATGCTTCGGCACAGACGCCCACCAGCGCCCGCGCCGGCCGGTCCGCACGAGGGCACCGGCCTGGCTGAGTTCGCCGACATGATGCGGCCGGGTGGCCAGCCAGAAGAACCCTTTCGCCCGGATCACGCCCGGCCAGGCACGATCGATGAAGCCCTGCAGCTTCATGGGATCGAACGGACGGCGCGCACGGTAGACGAAGGAGCGGATTCCGTATTCCTCGGTCTCGGGCACGTGATCGGCGAATCCGTTCAGTTCCTTGAACCAGAGCGGGTGCTGCGCGGCCTTCTCGAAGTCGAAAAGCCCGGTATCCAGAACCTGGTCGAGCGGCACCTGCGCGAAATCGGTCTCGATCAGCCTGGCATCGCTGTTCAGAGCCCGGACAATGCTGCGCGCCTGATCGAGTTCCTCCGGCCTGGCGTCGGAGACCTTGTTCAAGACGATCACGTCCGCGAATTCGATCTGTTCGACGAGGAGGTCCACCAGGGCGCGGTCGTCGCCCTCGCCCGCAGTCTCCCCGCGATCGCGCAGGAAGTCGTGCGACGCATAGTCCTTGAGCAGGCTGGCCGCATCGACCACGGTCACCATCGTGTCCAACCGGGAAATGTCTGAAAGGCTGGCCCCGTTCTCGTCGCGGAAATCGAATGTCGTGGCGACCGGCAGCGGCTCGGCGATGCCCGTTCCCTCGATCAGCAGATAGTCGAATCGGCCTTCCCGGGACAGGCGGCGCACCTCGTTCAGGAGATCGTCGCGCAGCGTGCAGCAGATGCATCCATTGGTCATCTCCACCAGCTGCTCTTCGGTTCGCGAAAGATCCGCGCCGCCCTCACGCACCAGCGCGGCATCGATGTTCACCTCGCTCATGTCGTTGACGATGACGGCGACGCGCCGTCCCTCGCGGTTGTTCAGGACGTGGTTGAGCAGGGTCGTCTTGCCGGCGCCGAGGAATCCGGACA
>JBJHAU010000264.1:0-2784 GCA_050480665.1 Alphaproteobacteria bacterium
GTCCCGGCCGGTAGCGGCTGGTGAAGGGTTCCCTGGCCGCTTCCACGCGCAGATGAACATCACGGCAGATGAAGGTCAGCCCCGCATTGCGCATCAGCGCGCCGGGCAGAAGTCGCGTTTCGGTAAGGATCTGGAATCCGTTGCAGACACCCAGAACGGCCACGCCCTGCTCTGCCCGTCGCTTGACTTCGACCATCACCGGCGAATGGCCGGCAAGGGCCCCGGCCCGCAGGTAATCGCCATAGGAAAAGCCACCGGGTATGGCGATCAGATCGACCGGATCGAAATCCGTCTGCCGATGCCAGACCATCGCCGGCTTCCTGCCGCTCAGCCGTTCCAGGGCAACCGCCATGTCGCGATCGCAATTCGAGCCGGGAAAAACGATGACGGCGGCTTTCATGGACAATCCGGGAATCGCGATGCGGGGATCATGCCGCCGGGGTGCCCGGCTGCGCCATGATCCCAGGGGTCTTTGGCAGGGAAGGCGGGCTCAGGCATCCAGCTCGATCGTGTAATCTTCGACGACGGTATTGGCGAGCAGGGATTCACACATGGATTCGACCCGGGCACGGGCGGTTTCGGCATCGACATCGTCGAGATCGAGTTCGATATACTTGCCCTGCCGTACCGCGCGCACCCCTTCGAAGCCCAGAGCTTCCAGAGAGCGCCCGACGGCCCTGCCCTGGGGATCGAGAACGCCTGCCTTGAGAACAACATGGATTCGCGCAAGCATGGGCTACTGGATCGCCTTGGGGCCCTGATGGTCGGAGGGCCCGCCCTCGGGCAGGATTCCGAGCCGCCGGGCCACTTCCTGATAGGCTTCCTCCACCTTGCCGAGATCGCGACGGAAGCGATCCTTGTCCATCTTCTCGTTGGTTCTCAGATCCCAGAGACGGCAGCTGTCGGGGCTGATTTCATCGGCCAGGACGACGCGCATCTCGTCGCCGCTGTACCAGCGGCCGAACTCGAGTTTGAAATCCACCAGCCGGATTCCGATTCCGAGGAACAGCCCGCAGAGGAAATCATTGATCCTGAGGGACAGGTTGACGATTTCGTCCAGCTCCTGCTGGCTGGCCCAGCCGAAGGCCGAGATATGCTCTTCCGCCACCAAAGGGTCGCCCAGAGAATCGTTCTTCAGGCAGTATTCGATGATCGAGCGGGGAAGGGGGGTGCCTTCCTCGATGCCGAGCCGTTTCGAAAGGGTGCCGGCCGCAATGTTGCGGACGATGATTTCGAGGGGGATGATCTCGACCTCGCGAATCAGCTGTTCGCGCATGTTGAGACGCTTGATGAAGTGGGTGGGGATTCCGATCTCGCCGAGGCGCACCATCAGCATCTCGGAAATCCGGTTGTTCAGCACCCCCTTGCCGGTGATCACGCCCTTCTTCTGATTGTTGAACGCGGTGGCGTCATCCTTGAAGTACTGAACGAGGGTTCCAGGCTCCGGCCCGTGGAACAGCACCTTGGCCTTGCCTTCGTAGATCTGTTTTCGGCGTTTCATGACGGAAGACCGATCGGGAGGGAAACGGTTGAAGGGGGCAGGGTCGCGGAATCCTGCACCGGAATTCCGCTTTCCCCCGTGCGTGGATGTATAGCACAAACCCTTCTCAAGACAATGGCGTTCCCAAAGGAACGGCGCGGACGATATCCGGGATAAAGGGGGTGGGTACGGCGAAAGCAGGGTGGAACCGGCGCCGTGGTTTCAGCGCTCCTGCGCTTGTCACGCGCCGGCACCGATATTGCGCGCGAGCGTCAGGGGATGCCAGCCTGTCCGGGCCGGCATTCCCGGTGCGAACAGCCAGATTGCGGGATGCAGGGCGGGGCGGCCGCCTTCAGGGGTGGCGGACGGTCCTGTTTCCGGGCCTTCCCCCGATCCATGGGCCCGGCAGGCGATGAGAGAGCTTGAAACCGTTCCATACGCCTGATCCTCGCCGATCATCATCGCCGCATGGTCGGGATCCTTTGCCGCCGGACCGCTGGCCATCAGGGCCATCCATGAGGCCCAGTCTCCCGCGCCGGGATCCGGTACAGGTGCCTCGCGGAAACGGGGAAGCCAGGTGCGAATACGGGGAACATCGGGCGCATTGAGATCTCCTGCGGTGATCATCGAGAGCCCTTCGGCGATCGGGGTGCAGGTGACCCTTGCCTCGCCGGTGCTGCGGATCCAGAAGGCCTGACGGCTGTCGGCGAGGATGAGGTTGAACGGTCGCCATGCCCGGCCGTCGAGGTCGGCCAGGGCCCGTGCGGCTTCTTCGGCTTCGGCATGGTCGAGGGCCTCAAGAGGCAGTTCGCCACGGCTTCGCTTGCCCCCGATCGGCCCCAGGCTGCCTTCGCGATTCATCACGGCGGCAACCAGCCCGTGATCATTGACTCCAAGCCAGGTGCCGCCGGCAAGCGCGTCGAGACCGGCGACAACACTGTCCCGGTCGGGCCAGTGTCGGGCCGGGGGTTTCCAGGGGCGGTCGCGCCGTTCATCGCGGTTGGCGCCCAGAATGAGGGGCCATGCGTGGCCGGGCCGTCTGAGCAGGACTACCGTACACATGAAAGATTCGTTATCATGCCCGTGCGGTCTTCGCTATAACCCTCTCGGTTTTCCGTCCCCCGCCGCGCCTTTTTCCGTCTCAGGCCCGAAGCGGGGGGCTTTCCGGTACGGTCGGGGGGGGAAACGCCGGGATCGGCCAGGATCGGCCAGGATCGGCCAGAATCCCGGATGCCATCACTTTCCGATGCCATCTTTTTCAGGAGATAGTCATGAGCGGGTTTGAAGATCGCGGCAAGGGTTTC
>JBJHAU010000265.1:0-2764 GCA_050480665.1 Alphaproteobacteria bacterium
GGCCACCACCTCTACCATCCCGCGACCAAGGGCCGAGAGGGCAAGGTTCGAGGGTGTGCCGCCAAACATGTCGGTCATGACAACGACCCCGAAGCCGCCATCCACGGCAGAGATCGCATCAAGGATCTCGGCCCGGCGCTGATCGATGTCGTCGCCCGGTCCGATGGCGACCGCCCGGATTCGTTCCCTGGGGCCGACGATGTGCTGCAAGGCCTCGAGCAGGGCTTCGCCGATCCGGCCATGGGTGACAAGAACCAGGCCGAAGCCCGGTTCCCCTTCGGCCCGGCCGGAGGAATCTGTCCACTTGTTCAGCATCATGGCCTCACCACCCTTGCTTGCCTGTCCCGGCCTGACGGCCGCGCGTCCCACGCCTCAGGGGCATACAGTGTGTTTCCCTGTCAGCGTCTCGCTTTATCCGCATCGCGATGCAGAAGGTCAACCCCGTGGCCCGTCTCCCGAAGCCAGGCGGCGAGCCGCTCGGCGGTGAAGACCGAACGATGCCGCCCCCCTGTGCAGCCGATGGCGATGGTCAGATAGCTCTTTCCCTCCCGGGCATAGCCCGGCAGCAGCAGCTCGAACAGACCGGTCAGCTTCTCGAAGAAGGCGGAAAAGGCGGGGTCGGCGGCGATGAACGCGCCCACCGCCCGGTCGCGACCGGTCAGGGGACGCAGCGCCGCCTCGTAATGGGGATTACGCAGGAACCGCACATCGAAGACCAGATCCGCTTCGCGCGGGACTCCGGACCGATAGGAAAAGGACACGACGAACAGGGTCATCCTGCGTTGGGCCCTGTCGCCGAAATGCCCCCCCAGAAGGCGGCGCAACCCGGCAGGTTCGAGATCGGTGGTATCGATCACCAGATCGGCACGCCGGCGCAACCCTTCCAGCAGGCGGCGTTCGCGGGCGATTCCATCCATCACGGGGCGATCTCCCGACATTGGATGCGGACGTCGCGTTTCGGTGAAGCGACGGCACAGCTCCTCGTCGGAGGAATCGAGGAAAAGCAGGCGGGCATCGAGCGCCTTGTCCCTGCGAAGCCGGTCGATGCCTTCCAGCACCGGGCCAACCCCGAAATCGCGGGTCCGCACATCCACCCCGACCGCCAGATCGCGGGCCGCGGCCGCCTCGCTCTCGGCCAGGCCGCCGAGCAGCGCTAGGGGAAGATTGTCAACCGCCAGGAAACCGAGATCTTCAAGCGCCTTCAGGGCCAGCGACCGACCGGCCCCGGACAGGCCCGTCACGAAGACCAGCCGCGGCGGCGGGGGAGAGGCGGGAAGGGGGCGGGCAACCTCGCTCATGACAGGGGCAGTATAGTGCCGAATCCCCGATCGGCGGCAAGCCGCAAACGGGCCGGGGCAGAAGCGGCAAAGGGATCGATCCTCACCCGGGCCACGGCGATTCCGAGAAGGGTTTCGGTCTCGGGCTCGGGCAGACGTTCATGAGGGCCAGGATCCAGATCACAGAGCAACCCGATCACCGCCTCCGGGGCCAGCCGTTCTGCGGCAAGACGGGCAAGCCCGAGGCCGCGCACCTCGATCAGGCCGCGGATGGTTTCGGGAGCATGGGCGAGAATCTTGCCATCGCGGACATGAATCCGGATCTGGTCGTCGGCCACGAGCCGGGCCCCCTCATCGATCAGCCGCAGAGCCAGATCCGACTTTCCCGAACCGGACGGACCACGAAGAATCACCCCCGTTGTTCCGATCCGGACGCAGCTTCCATGGATCAGCCTCGAATCCCTGGCCATAGAATCTCCTGTAGACTCTCCGGGCTGCCCCCCGCCGTTCATCGGCCGCCAGCCTCTGCGGCAGGAAGGGTCACGATGAACCGCGCGCCAGCGATCCTGCCCTCCTTGCGGATGTTTTCGGCCCGGATGCGGCCGTGATGGGCGATCACGATCTGCCTGGAAATGCTGAGACCAAGCCCGCTATGGGTGCCGAATTTTTCACCTTCCGGTCGTTCGCTGTAGAATCGTTCGAAGATCGCTTCCAGCTTGCCGGGCGGCAGCCCCGGCCCCTGATCTTCCACCAGGATGCGCAGGCTGGCCCCGCGGCGGCGGGCAAGGATGCGGATCTCCCCCCCCGGGGGCGAGAAGGAGGCCGCATTGGCGATCAGGTTGCGGAACACCTGCACCAGCCGATCGCCGATCCCCAGCACCACGAGGGGGCGGGAATCGAGACTGAGAACCAGATGCGGCCCCGGCGCGGCCCCGGGCTGCTGGGCGCGATTCTCGAAGGCCACGGTTTCCGTCTCCACCAGCGCGGACAACAGAGCCGCCAGATCCACCCGTTCCATTTCCGCCCGCCCGAGTTCGGCATCAAGGCGGGATGCGTCGGAAATGTCGGTGATGAGCCGGTTGAGCCGCCCGACATCGTCGAGAATGATGGCCATCAGCCGTTTCTGCTGTTCGGGATTGTCGATCCGCGCGGCGGTTTCCACGGCGCTGCGCAGGCTGGTCAGCGGGTTCTTGATCTCGTGGGCGACATCGGCACCGAACCGCTCGATCGCCTCCATCCGCGACCACAGGGCCGATGTCATCGCCCGCAGCGATTCCGACAGATCGCCGATCTCGTCCCCCCTGCTCTTCAGATCGGGGATGGTGGCCGCCCAGTCGCGGCCCGGGCCATGGCCGAGGCGCACCCGCTCGGCCGCTCCGGCCAGACGGCGCAAGGGGCGGGCGATGGTGCCGGCCAGCCACAACGACAAGAGAATGGTGACCACAAGGACGAGCGAGGAAATCGTGAGGATCTCAAGGCGCAGGCTG
>JBJHAU010000266.1:0-2761 GCA_050480665.1 Alphaproteobacteria bacterium
TCAGCCCGAAATCGTCCAGCAGGGCATGGTAGCGCGGGTTGGCGTAAAGAATGCGCCCCTCAAGGTTCGCGACAGCGGCGGCGACGCCGAACCGGATCAGGCCAAGGGCAAGGGGCGGCAAGAATCCCGGGGCCCTGTCGCCCTGTTCGGGATTTCCCGTTTCGGGATTCTCGCGAGGGTGCTGAAGTCCGGGCATTTCCGGAAGGGCCTCGGAATCCGGCGGCATGGAATCCGTTTCAGGATCAGGCCGCGCCATCGGACCGGCCTGCCACGTTGGCCGGAGCCTTGACGGTTTCGTTCAGGAGGCGCAGGGCGTTGAGGTATTCGGGATTGCGTTGCCAGCGAAGCAGCATCGATCGCGCCGCTTCGGCCTGGATGCGATCATAAAGCGCCAGCACACGGGTCAGGTCACGGGGGTTGATCGTCCTGTCGGCGCTTCGCGCCCTTCGGGTCAGCATGTAGATGGTGGCGAAATCCGCTTTCGCGAAATCCACCGCTTTGCCGATGACGGCAAGGGCCTCGCCGCCCGGCTCGAACAGGATGCGGCGCAGCAGCCGGGGCCGCAGGCCGGTCAGCTTGCCCAGCATGGCCTCGAACAGGGGGATCTCGCCCTGGCGCAGCACGCGGATCATGGTTTCGGTGGTGACATGCCCGGCCTTGTGCATCCGTTCGGCAAGTTCGGCCGGTTTGGAAGCGTCCTGTCCGGCCTCCATCTGGCCGATCACCTCACGCACCGAATCCTCCAGGGTCTCGTCCAGGGTTTCGGCGCTGATCTCGAAGCGTTCGACGATGTGCTGGCGCAAGGCGGCGGAAACCCACCAGTACATGCGCCGGGCCAGATCGGGCTCAAGATCCGGTCTGCCCAAGAGGGGGTTCTGGTAGGTGTCGACGGTGCGCGACTGCTCCACCAGATATTCCATGGTTCCGGAAGAGATCCGGGCATCGGGATTTTCGAGAAGCAGCTTGATCACATCCTCGTTCCCGGTTTCCACCAGGGCATCGCTGACCGTTTCGCTCAGATGCCGGCGCATGGCAATCGCCAGCTGATGCTGAAGGGTTCGGTGATGAATGATCTCGACCAGGTCGGTGTCGTGCAGGATGTCGCTCTGCTGCAGGATCGGGTGGGCGACTTCGATCTCGTCATTGGCCAACTGCAGGATCAGATCGTGGGGGGCATCGATTTGCGCCATGCGCTCGGCCAGACGGCGACGAACCACCATTTCCACATCGTGGATCACATGGCGCAGGATATCCCCCATCAGGGCGCGTTCCCGATCGGTCAGCACGTCGTTGCGGTCGAAGAAAAGATCGCCCACCGCCTTGGCCAGAGCCGCCCGACCCGCGCGGGTCTTGTCGCGCGCCATGGCCAGGAGCGTGTCCAGCTGTGCCGATGAGGCTTCAGGGTCCATTTCACTCATGAGGCTGGGCCGCCTGTCCTCTGCATCTGTCGAATCCGTTGCATCTGTCGAATCCGCTCCGTCACGTTCCATCCCGGGCCCGAACAGAGTCCCGAACCGGACTATCCGTTCCGATCTAGCCCTTTTCGGATAGGCCGTCCATCGCTCTCCATCCAGTGGCCGTGGCCGTGGTCGGGGCCGTGGTTGGTGTGTAACGGAATCCCCTGTTTTCCACATATCTCTCCGCTGGTGTAACGCCATCAGGCTTAACTCAAGGTTAAGAAAGGCCCCACGTTTTTCGTCCATGCAAGGCGTGGCCCCGGCCTTGGGCGGGCCATGGGGGTCAGGGCATCAGGGGTATCGGGCCGTCACGGCCGTTAGGGAAGCGTTAAGGGCCACGGCCTAGGGTGAGGGGACGTGCCAGGAAGGCGCCATCGGGCGGAACGGCGTTCCCGCAGGGAAAGCCCCGCCTGCCTCTTCCTCTGGCACTTAGGTATCGCCATGGTGATTCCCCCATACAGCCCCGTTCATGTCGGCCAGGCCGGTTCCGTCCGGAGCGCGGCCCCCAGCGGCGTGACCGCGAATCAGGCCATCGGCCCGTCCCGGCCGCTTGCGCCATCCCCGGCGACACCACCATCGGGTCGTGCGGCGGACAGTGCGGCGGACAGTGCGGCGGTTCATATCCCGGCGGCCCTGAAGGCTGCCCAGAAGGCCCTGGCCGCCCGCCATGTGGCGGAAATGGCCGCGACCGGATCGCGCCTTGCCGGAACCTCCGCGCCCGGTTCTGTAGCCCCCTCCGAGGCCCCTTCGCGCGCCCTGCCGCGCGGCAGTCTCGTCAATCTGGTGGTCTAGAAGCCGGCGATCCAAAATCCCGCAACGGAAGGGGCTTGCCCGTTTCCGTGCCCTGTCCCGGCCCGGGCCGGGTGCGGATCATGCCTTGTCGTCGTGGGGGTCGAGCCCGAGCAGGGCGCGGGCAAAGTCGCGGGCCGCGAAGGGGCGCAGATCGTCCAGCCCTTCGCCGACACCGATCGCATGAACCGGAAGGCCGAACCGTTCGGCCAGGGCCACGACCACGCCACCCCGCGCCGAACCATCAAGCTTGGTGACGACAAGTCCCGTGATCGCGGTCAGTTCGCGAAAGGCGTCCACCTGGGCGTGGGCATTCTGACCGGTGGTGGCATCAAGCACCAGAATCGTCGAGTGTGGCGCAGTGGCCTCCTGGCGGGACAGAACCCGCCGGATCTTGGCGAGTTCTTCCATCAGCGCCGACTTGTTGTGCAGCCGTCCGGCGGTATCGATCAGCAGGATGTCGTAGCCTTCGTCGCGGGCCGCGCGCAAGGCGTCGAAGGCGACCGCGGCGGGGT
>JBJHAU010000267.1:0-2743 GCA_050480665.1 Alphaproteobacteria bacterium
ATCATGTCAGGGGATTGATGCTGACCACGCTGGGCGTGCTGCTGCTGGTCCCTGATGCGCTCTTCATCCGGCTGATCGAGGCCGAGGCGCTGGCCATCGCCTTCTGGCGGGGCCTGATCGCCGGAGGTCTGATCCTGGGCTTCGTGCTGATCCGCGAAGGGGCGGGCGCGGTCTGCGCGGTGCTGCGCGCCGGGCCCAAAAGCTGGGCCTACATCGTCTTTTTCGGCGTTTCCGCGCCCGGTTTCGTCCTTGCCGTATCGCTGACCAGCGTCGCCAATGTGGTCCTGATCCTTGCCTCGATGCCTGTCTTCGCCGCCCTTTTCAGCCGTCTGTGGCTGGGAGAAGCCATCTCGCCACGAATGGTCTGGACGATGCTCGGTGTCTTTGCCGGGCTTGGGGTGGTTCTTTGGGGCTCGACAGAGACCGAGGGCGCCCACTGGCTGGGGGATCTTGTGGCGCTTGCGGTGTCGGCCAGCTTTGCCGCAGCCCTGACCGCCGTGCGAGGCTTGCGCAAACGTTCCATGCTGCCCGCTGTTCCCGTGGCGATGCTCTCGGCCGCCTGCCTGATCCTACCCTTCGCCGATATCCTGGCGCCGCTCGCCACATTCTGGCCGCTGATCGTGGCGCATGGCGTTCTGATGGCCGGGGCGTCCGGGCTGATGGTGCTGGGGGCGCGTTTCCTTGCTCCGGCCGAAGTCTCGCTGCTGATCCTTCTGGAATCGATCCTTGCGCCGTTCCTCGTCTGGTATGCGCTTGGCGAGGATCCCGGCCGCTGGGCACTCATGGGCGGGGCCATCGTGATCTCGGCCCTGGTCGTCTCCAATATCGTGCTGCTGAGACGCAGAAGCGCCCCGGCAAACCGGCCCTGAGGCTTGATCGCGGGCTTCGGCGCCCGGGATCAGTCCGGGGCAGGCATCTTGTGGATCGCCGCCTGGGCCGCGGCAAGCCGCGCCACCGGAACCCGGAAGGGCGAGCAGGAGACATAATCGAGACCCAGCCCGTCGCAAAAGGCGATGGAGGCCGGGTCGCCCCCATGCTCACCGCAAATCCCGAGCTTGAGATCGACCCGCGTCCCGCGCCCGCGTTCGGTGGCGAGAGCCAACAGTTCCCCCACCCCATCGGTGTCAAGGGTGACGAAGGGATCATCCTCGAAGATCCCCGCCTGCCGGTAGGCCTCAAGGAAGGAAGCCGAATCGTCGCGCGACAGCCCCAGCGTGGTCTGGGTAAGATCGTTGGTGCCGAACGAGAAGAAATCGGCGGCAAGGGCGATTTCTCCTGCCCGCAAGGCGGCCCTCGGCAATTCGATCATGGTGCCCACCAGATAGGGAAACGTCACCCCGGCCCGCGCCATTTCCTCTTCCGCGATCGCTTCGATCCCCGGCCTGAGGCGATCCAGCTCGGCCTTCGTGGCGATCAGCGGAATCATGACCTCGGGCAGGGCGGTGCCGGGGGCGGCGGCGTTTACCCTTGCGGCGGCGGCAAAGATCGCCCGCGCCTGCATCTCGTAGATTTCCGGGAAGGTGATACCCAGCCGGCAGCCGCGATGGCCAAGCATGGGGTTGGCCTCGTGCAGGCGGGCGATACGACCGCCAAGGGCATCCACGGTAAGCCCCATATCCTCGGCCAGGGCCCTGATCTCCTCTTCCCGGGTCGGCAGGAACTCGTGCAGCGGGGGATCCAGCAGACGAATGGTCACGGGAAGGCCCTTCATGATCCGGAACAGCGCTTCGAAATCGGCCTCCTGCATCGGCTGAAGACGGGCCAGCGCCTTTCTTCTCCCGGCTTCGTCTCCCGCCAGGATCATTTCCCGCATGGCCGGAATCCGATCGGCATCGAAGAACATGTGCTCGGTCCGGCAAAGCCCTATCCCCTCCGCACCGAAATTGCGGGCGGCGGTGGCATCGGCCGGGGTTTCCGCGTTGGCACGAACCCTCAAGCGCCGGAATGCATCGGCCCAGTCCATGATCGTGGCAAGATGGCCCGAGACATCGGGTTCCACCATGGGCAGCGCACCAACCATCACCTCGCCGGTGGTGCCGTCGATGGTGATCCGATCCTCGGGCCCGAAGCGTCTTCCGTTCACGGTAAGAGAGCAGGCGGCGGCATCAATGACCAGGCTTCCCGCCCCGGCGACGCAGGGCCGCCCCATGCCGCGCGCCACCACCGCGGCATGGCTGGTCATGCCGCCGCGGGCGGTCACGATCCCCTTCGCCGCATGCATGCCGTGAATGTCGTCAGGGCTTGTCTCGTTGCGCAGGAGAATCACCTTTTCGCCGCGCTGGGCGCGTGCCTCGGCTTCATCGGCCGTGAAGGCAAGGCCGCCGCTGGCCGCCCCCGGAGAGGCCGGAAGCCCGCGGGCCAGCACGATGCGCTCGGCATCGGGAGCGATGCGCGGATGCAAAAGCTGATCGAGCGATGCCGGATCAAGTCTCGCGATCGCCTCGCGCCTGTCGATCAGCCCTTCCTCGACCATTTCAACGGCGATCCTGAGCGCCGCCTGGGCCGTGCGCTTGCCGGTTCGGGTCTGGAGCATCCACAGCTTTCCCCCCTGAACCGTGAATTCCAGATCCTGCATGTCGCGGAAATGGGTTTCCAGGGTGGCACGGAACCGGCACAGATCCCGATAGACATCGGGCATCGCCTCATCCAGGGCTGGCAGGGGGGCTTCGCCGGTCCCGCCGGCATCATCCCCTGCCTGTGAACGGGAGAGCGGTTGCGGGGTTCGCAACCCTGCCACCACATC
>JBJHAU010000268.1:0-2726 GCA_050480665.1 Alphaproteobacteria bacterium
GGAAGCAGGTGAACAGATGGCCTCCCGGGGAGAGAGAGCCGCATCCCCGACCACCTCCGGCGGGCTGGTCGTCTCCCGGGCCGTTTCCGGCGATCCCTTGGGCGTGATCTATTTCGCAGACGGATCTTTTGAACTTTCAAGAGATGCCATCCAGCTCATCACCGATATCGGCCAGCAATACAGGACCACCCAGCACAGGATCAGCGTTGTCGGCCACGCCTCGAGCCGCACGCGGGAGATGGGCCCGGAAGAGCACCGCCTTGTGAATCTGCGGGTGTCCATGGCACGGGCCGAGGCCGTGGCCCAACGCCTGATCCGCGCAGGCATTTCTGCCGAGCGGATCACCGTTCAGGGGCTTGCGGATTCGGCACCGATCTATCAGGAATTCATGCCCTCCGGCGAGGCCGGAAACCGCCGCGCCGAAATCTACCTGCATTAGCCGATTTCACGGTCTCGGCACTTCCCGGTGGCGATCCTGCCCCCGGTCACTCCCTTCGGGTTTCAGGTCATGGAAGAAGAATTCCACAGGATTCAGAGGCTGCCACCTTACGTTTTTGCCGAAGTGAACGCCATGAAGGCGAGGGCGCGTGCCGCGGGCGATGACATCATCGATCTCGGAATGGGCAATCCGGATCAGCCAACCCCACGCCATATCGTCGACAAGCTTGTCGAAGTTGTCTATGACGGCCGCACTCACCGCTATTCCAATTCGCGCGGGATTCCCGGTCTTCGAAGGGCCCATTCCGCCTATTATCAGCGCCGCTTCGGTGTCGAGATCGATCCCGAATCCGAAACCATCGTCACCCTGGGATCCAAGGAAGGGCTCGCCAACCTGGCCAGCGCCATCACCTCGCCCGGGGATACGATTCTGGTTCCCAATCCAAGCTACCCCATCCATCCCTACGGGTTCATCATTGCCGGTGCCAATGTTCGCCATATCCCGATTGGCCCTGGCCACGACCTGATGGAGGGCCTTCGCCATGCGGTGAAGCATTCCGTCCCCAAGCCCAGGGCCCTGATTCTCAACTTTCCGGGCAACCCGACGGCCATGGTGGTCGGTCTCGATTTCTATCAGGAGGTCGTCGATTTCTGCCGTCAGCACGAGATCTTCATCCTTTCCGATCTGGCCTATGCCGAAATCTATTTCGATGGCGTTCCGCCGCCATCGATTCTCCAGGTTGAAGGGGCCAAGGACATCGCGGTCGAATTCACATCGATGAGCAAGACCTACTCGATGGCGGGATGGCGGATCGGCTTCGCCGCAGGGAACAAGCGGCTGATTCATGCCCTGACCCGCATCAAGTCCTATCTTGATTACGGGGCCTTCACGCCGATTCAGGTCGCCGCGACCGCTGCCCTGAACGGACCACAGGATTGCGTGGAGGAGGTGCGTCGTCTTTATCGCGACCGGCGCGACGTTCTGGTTCGCTCCTTCGCCGATGCCGGCTGGGAGGTTCCGCCACCCGCCGCCACCATGTTCGCCTGGGCTCCCTTGCCGGAGCCGTTCCGTCATCTTGGCTCTCTGGAGTTTTCCAAGCTTCTTCTGCGCGAGGCCAAGGTTGCCGTTTCTCCGGGAATCGGGTTCGGCGAATACGGCGATCCCTTCGTGCGGATCGCCCTTGTGGAGAACCGGCAGCGGATCCGCCAGGCGGCCCGCAACATCAGGCAGTTCTTTCGTTCCCGTGGGGTGTGCCCGCCGGAACCGGGCAAGCAGGCGGTTGCATCTTGACAGATTTTCGCATTGGTATTGCAGGGCTTGGCACGGTCGGTGCCGCAACAGTAGACATCCTTCAGACGGAATCCCGCCTGCTCGCTGCGCGATGCGGCCGTCCTGTCGTGATCGCCGGGGTCAGTGCGCGGGATCGAAGCCGGGACAGGGGCGTCATCCTGTCCTCGATCCCCTGGTATGACGATCCGGTGGCGCTGGCGAAGGCGCCCGACATCGATCTGGTCGTCGAACTGATGGGAGGCAGCGAGGGGGCCGCACTCGACACGGTCAGGACAGCCCTTTCCGCCGGGCGCTCCGTCGTCACTGCCAACAAGGCTCTGATCGCCCATCACGGGACGATGCTGGCGCGGCTTGCCGAATCCCATGGCGCCTGCCTCAATTACGAGGCGGCGGTTGCCGGCGCCATTCCGGTGATCAAGACCCTGCGCGAAGGGCTTGCCGCGAACCGGCTGGACAGCCTCTACGGGATTCTCAACGGAACCTGCAACTATATCCTGTCCACCATGCGCCGGACCGGCAGGGATTTTGCCGATGTTCTCGCCGAAGCCCAGGCGCTGGGGTACGCGGAAGCCGATCCCACCTTCGACATCGAAGGCATTGATTCCGCCCACAAGCTCGCGATTCTGGCCTCGGTCGCTTTCGGCTGCGAGGTCGATTTTCAGGGCATTCACGTCGAGGGAATCAGCCGGGTCACGGCCGAGGATCTTCGCTATGCCGAAGAAATGGGATACCGGATCAAGCTACTGGGTATCGCCCGCTGCGACGATGGCATGATCACGCAGCGGGTGCATCCCTGCCTGGTGCCGATCACGGCTCCCATTGCCGGTGTCGAAGGGGCGTTGAATGCCGTCGTCATCGGTTCGGATCGGGCCGGAACGACCTTTCTTGAAGGTGCGGGAGCGGGGGGAAAGCCCACGGCTTCGGCGGTTGTCGCCGATATCCTGGATCTTGCGAGGGGGAATCGTCTGCCAACCTTCGGAACCGCATCCGACCGGCT
>JBJHAU010000269.1:0-2704 GCA_050480665.1 Alphaproteobacteria bacterium
GGCGATCAGTTCAGGGCCGAATTCCTGAAGATCAGCCCGAACAACAAGATTCCGGCCATCGTTGATCGCGATGGTCCGGGCGGCGGCGATTATGCGGTGTTCGAGACCGGCGCGATCCTGATCTACCTGGCGGAAAAGACCGGCCAGTTCCGGCCGCAGGATCCGCGCGCCTGGTTCGATGTCGTGCAATGGCTGATGTGGCAGATGGGCGGGGTCGGGCCGATGTTCGGCCAGGCCGGGCATTTTCACGAGCATCCCGAAGCCGATGCTCCCTATGCGGTCAAGCGCTATCATGACGAGGCGCTGCGCCTTTGCGGCGTTGCCGAACGCCGCCTTGGCGCCTATTCGTGGATGGCCGGCGAAGCCTATTCCCTGGCCGACATGGCCTGTTATCCGTGGTTCCAGTATCCTGAACGGCGCGGGCTGGATTATCAGGCCTTCCCGCAGATTCGCCGCTGGATGGCGGCCATGGCCGAACGTCCGGCGGTCGCCTTGGCCGACCGGATCGCCGCCGATGTTCGGGCCGGAACCCTGCCGGATCGCCTCGCCGGGCGCTGAATCCCCGGCCCCGGTCCTTGCACCGGGCCTTCGGGCCGGAAGGTGCGTCACTCAAGGAAGGGCCTTGCCATGATCGATCTTTACTCCTGGCCGACCCCCAACGGCCGCAAGGTGCATATCATGCTCGAGGAATGCGGCCTTGCCTATGCCGCGCATCCCGTGGATATCCGCGCCGGCGACCAGTTCAGCCCCGAGTTCCTGAAGATCAGCCCCAACAACCGGATTCCGGCGATTGTCGATCACGAAGGTCCGGAAGGGCATCCCGTGGCCCTGTTCGAATCCGGGGCCATCCTGATCTATCTGGCGGAAAAGACCGGGCGCTTCCTGCCCGAAGGGGGCGATGCGCGCTACCGTGTCCTGCAATGGCTGATGTGGCAGATGGGCGGGGTCGGGCCGATGTTCGGCCAGGCCAACCATTTCCGCATCTATGCGCGTGAAAGGATGCCCCTTGCCGCCATCGAATACGGGATCGAACGCTACACCCAGGAGGCCAACCGCCTGACCCGGGTGCTCGATGCCCAGCTGGCGGATCGCGACTATGTGGCGGGGGAGACGGTATCCATCGCCGATTTTTCCCTGTGGCCGTGGTTCCTGTCTTCCTCCAACCGGGGGATCGACTGGGAATCCTATCCCCATGCCCGGCGCTGGTATGAGCGGATCAAGGCGCGCGAGGCCGTCGGCCGGGCGATGACGGTGCTGACCGACATTCCCCGGGCCGCGCTCGACGACAAGGCCTGGGAGATCATGTTCGGTGCCCGGCAGTTCGGCGGTGGCCACACCGGGGGCTCATGATCACGCTTTACAGCAAGGCCACATCGAATGGCCGCAAGGCCTCGATCATGCTGGAGGAAACCGGCCTTCCCTACAGGGTGCGGCCCATGGATCTGGCGGCGGGCGAGCAGAAGCAGCCCTGGTTCCTTGCGATCAATCCGAACGGACGCATTCCGGCGCTTCATGATGATTCCGGCCCGGCCGGAAGCCCTGTCACACTGTTCGAATCCGGCGCGATCCTTGTCTATCTTGCGGAAAAGAGCGGGCGCTTCCTGCCCGGGGCCGATGGCGGCGGCGATCCGGCCCGGGCCGAGGTTCTGTCCTGGATGTTTTTCGCTTCCACCCATCTGACCTTCACCGGCATGCAGGTGCACTGGCTGGTGCGCGAAAGAAGGGCAGGGCGCCCCTGCCAGACCCTGCCCATGTGGCAGGCGGAAAATGCCCGTCTCTGGTCGATTCTCGACTTGCGCCTTGCGGACCATCCCTGGCTTGGGGGTGAAACCTATTCCATCGCCGATATCGCCGCCTATCCATGGACCTTTCGCCACGCCATGCAGGAGATCGATCCCGCCGGCTATCCTCATGTCCGGGCCTGGCTGGAACGGGTGGGGGCAAGGCCCGCCGTTCGCCGCGGCATGGCCATCCCGCCCCGATCCCTGGAAGAGGATGCGCCCTGACAGGGGAAGGGGCTGTCTGTTCCGGGAATGCTGTCTTCTGTGCAGCGAGGCGCTCAGGGATCGATTTTGGGTCGGGGGCCACGGCGAGGGGGGATGGCCGTGGCCCCGTTCCCGTACCCGGCTAGGGGTGCCGGGGGTTCGGCGAAAGCCGGGAATGAAGGCGCGATGGCGCCGGATTGCAGAGCGGCAGGCCGCAGGCTTCGGCCGGTCAGGCGCTGCGGGCGAAGCCGTTGCCGGACATGCCGCGACCCGGTGCGCCGCGGCGGCTGGCAAGAGGAACCACGGCCTTCCCGGTGCCTTCGGTGGATCGTGCCCGCCCGGCCGAAAGGGACAGCAGTTCGTCGCGGCAGCGGCGCAGCACCCTCAGTTCGCGGGCATCCTCGCGATCCGAGACCTCAAGGCAGCCAAGCTTGATCTCGACCAGATCCAGCAGGGTTTCCAGGGATGGCTTGCTCAGGCTCATGATGACTTCCCCCGATCAGGCCCCGGACAGGGCCGGGGCGGTCTCTGGCGACCTCCAGATTCGTGCCGGATCGGTCTCTGGTGCGAGACATCGCGAGGGTGGCGAGGCCGCATCCGTGCAGTGCTCATCCTCATCCGGAAGGGTTTAACGAGATGTAAAAAATTTGAGAAAAATACAACCAAAGGCATATGTCGGCAGAAGGGGGCGCCCTTCAGCCTTCCAGCCGCCCTTCAGC
>JBJHAU010000270.1:0-2655 GCA_050480665.1 Alphaproteobacteria bacterium
CTTCGAGAAGTGGGAACTGGATTTCTCCATCATCGGCACGCTCACCGATACCGGACGCATGGTGCTTCACAGGCATGGAGCCGTCGTCTGCGATCTGCCCATCGATCCGCTGGCCGAGGCCGCCCCGGTCTACGACCGGCCGATCCACGTGAACCCGCCGCCGGAACCCCTTCCCGCAGAGCAGATCCCGGCCGCCTCATCCCTTATGGAAACGCTCGGCGCCATGCTGGCGACCCCGGATCTGTGTTCGCGGCGCTGGATCTGGGAACAATACGATCACATGGTCATGGGCGATACGGTCGGGCGACCGGGAGGCGATGCGGGCATTGTCCGGATTCATGGCCAGCACCGTGGCCTGGCCGTCACCACCGATTGCACGCCGCGCTACTGTGCGGCCGATGCACGCCTGGGTGCGGCGCAGGCCGTCGCGGAAACGTGGCGGAACCTAACCGCCGTCGGGGCGATCCCTCTCGCCATCACCGACAACATGAATTTCGGCAATCCCGAGCGGCCCGAGATCATGGGCCAGTTCGCCGAAGCCTGCGAGGGGATCCGCGAGGCCTGTCTTGCCCTCGCCTACCCGGTCGTCTCGGGCAATGTCTCGCTTTACAACGAAACCAATGGCCGCGCCATTCTGCCCACGCCGGTGATCGGCGGGGTCGGGTTGATCGAGTCCCTCGACAGGATGGCCGGGCTTGCCCTGACAGATGCCGGTCTTTCCCTGATCCTGATCGGCGAAACCCGTGGCCATCTTGGCAGAAGCCTCTATCTGCGGCATCAGGGACAAGGGGATATCGGCCCCCCGCCCCCCCTTGATCTGGCCGAGGAACGGAAAAACGGCGATTTCGTGCGTGGCGAGATTGCCGCGGGCAGCGTCCGCATCTGCCATGATCTTTCCGATGGCGGCCTTCTTGTTGCCGTCGCCGAAATGGCGCTTGCCGGGGGTATCGGCTGTCGGCTTGATCCGCCACCGACGGATCTGCCTTCCCATGGCTGGGCCTTCGGAGAGGATCAGGGACGCTATCTGGTCGCCGTGAGGGGCGATATGGCCTCCGGCCTTCTGGCGCGCGCCGCCGAAGCCGGGGTTCGGGCCGCCCTCATCGGGGAAAGCGGGAGCGATTCATTGACACTCGCAGGACACGGCACCATATCTCTCGACAGCCTGCGGGCGGCCCATGAGGGCTGGCTTCCCGGCTACATGGCCGGCGAAGATCCCGCCTAGCGAAGGAGGGCAGGTCCGGGCGACGATGGCAGGGTTCCGTCGTGCCTAGGTGCTGTCGAACACCGGCAACCGAAGGCCGAACTGCGGCAAGGGGAATGATCATGGCCATGCAACCGGAACAGATCGAAGCATTGATCAGGGAAGCCCTGCCCGATGCCGAGGTGCGTATCGACGATCTGGCCGGCGATGGCGATCACTACTCTGCCCATGTCGTCTCCAGTGCCTTTGCGGGCAAGACCAGGGTGCAGCAGCACCAGATGGTCTATGCCGCGCTCCAGGGGCGCATGGGCGGCGAACTCCATGCCCTGGCCCTCAAGACGGCCGCCCCCGATTCCGCCACATCCTGATCGGCCCCCTCTGCGGCAGGCCGGTACCGTCCCCCGAACCGAAGGAACAACCGATGAGCGATCATCCCGTTTTCGAACGCATCAAGGAAGAAATCACCGGCAACGATGTTGTCCTGTTCATGAAGGGAACCCCGGTGTTTCCGCAATGCGGGTTCTCGGCCACCGTGGTTCAGGCGCTGTCCTTGCTCGGCGTGAAGTTCAAGGGCATCGATGTCCTGGCCGATGGCGAGATCCGCGAGGGCATCAAGGCATATTCGGACTGGCCCACCATTCCCCAGCTTTATGTGAAGGGCGAGTTTGTCGGCGGCTGCGATATCGTGCGAGAAATGTATGAATCCGGCGAACTGGGCGACTATCTGGGCGAGAAGGGCATCGAGATCACCGTGAACGGCTGACCGCATCCGTTCCTGTCGTTCGGCCCGAAGGGATGGATCCGGGCCGCCATGGGAAGACACGGGGGGCGAATCCATGAACACTCCAACCTTCGATCGGGCATCCGAAGATCTCGGCAACATCGTCAATCTGGGCCATATCAATGTCTGCGTGCCCGATCAGGGGCTGGCCACCGCTTTCTATGTCAGTGCTCTCGGCCTGACCCGCGATCCCTATCTGATGACCGGTACCGGCAACATGTGGATCAATATCGGGCTCAGCCAGTATCATCTGCCAAGCCGCGGAACCCAGGTGCTTCAGGGGGTCGCAGGGCTTGTGATCCCGGGACGCGAGGCCCTTCTGAAACGTCTTGCCTCGGCACGCCGCGACCTGACGGAAACCCGGTTTTCCTTTCACGAAACCCGGGATGGCGTGGCTGTCACATGTCCCTGGGGCAACCGGATCCTCTGCCATGAACCGGATCCGGACCGGTTCGGTCGGATGCGGCTTGGCCTTGCCTATATCGTCTTCGATACTCCTCCGGAATCCGCTCCGGCCATCGGGCGATTCTACGCCTCGATCCTCGGAGCGCGCGCACGGATCGAAACCCGCGACGGCGCCCCATGCGCGACGATCTCCGCGGGAGAGAGCCAGACGCTCCATTTCCGCGAAACCGAGCATCCCGCCGTCGACTACGACGACAATCATATCCAG
>JBJHAU010000271.1:0-2627 GCA_050480665.1 Alphaproteobacteria bacterium
AAGGAACAGATAGGTCGTCGGCAGATGGGCATGGGACAGGGCCACCGCCACCGCACAGGTTCCGGCGATCACGAAGGCGACGAACACGGGATGCGCCACATCGGGGCTTTCCCAGACCAGAAGCGCACCCGCGCCCCATGCGGCGGCGGCGATGCTGGAGCCGATCATGAACAGGGTGATCCAGCGCCCGGCCTCTTCCGGAGGAGGCGCCGCCCGCAGATAGGCGCGCGCCATCAGGTAGCGGGCAAGGGCGATCAGCCCGACGGCCCCCAGCCAGGCCAGGATCAGCAGATCGGCAAGACTGCCCCACAGGACACCGGCCACAAGGGTCGCGTTGATCATGTGACCGGCAAACCGGGCCGGCGTGGCATGCAGCAGCGCCGCCTGTTCACCGCGCACCCGATCGGCAAGGCTGGGCCGGGACGCGGCGATCCGGGCCTGGCCGGTCAGAGGAGAGGAGGATGCCATGACAGGATGGCCCTTCGGCTCGGCGGGGTCTTCGCCCGGGCGAAGGACCGCAAGGGTGGCTAGAACGACGAAACCAGGTGAAGCGACAGGATATCAGATCGGCCGGAAATCTCGCCTCTCAGATTGCCACGGTAGGTATTGCTCGATTCCGATGTCGAGAGATTGATCGGACTCTTCTTCACGTGAATGCGGGTCAGGGCGGCGGAAAGATCGGTATGGTCGGTGAGCCGCCAGGTCAGCCCGGCCGAAATCCAGCTGCGATCACCATCGGGAACACGGGGCGTTCTGGTCGTATCGGGCACCGGGGACTGATCCCAGGCCACCCCGAACCGCCAGGTGACACGCGGCGAGGGCGACCACTTCACCCCGGCCGCAAGGAACCAGCTGTCCTTCCATTGTGCAGGGATCACCGAATCGCTCTGGTTGGGATTGTCGAAGCGCAGGCGCAATTCCTTGATCCGGCTCCACCGTGTCCAGGCCACTTCGCCCAACACTGCCCACTCAGGAGAAAGCTCGTGATACAGCCCCATCGAGATGCTCTCCGGAAGATGCATCCTTGTCCGCACGCCGGTATCAACGAAGGCTCCGGTGCTTGTCGCCATGGCGTTGCCCACCGCGCTGTTGACGAAGCGGGCCTGGCCCTTCAGCACCGTGGGCATGTCCGAGCGATAGGCCAGGCCGATCCTGCTGCCGGGCTGCCATTCGTGCAGGATACCGAAATTCACGCCGGCCGCGAGCCCGTCGCCGACGCTTTCCGAGACACCATCATCCTGCAGAGGTGTGCCGCCGAAGGCATTGCCGAACTGGTTCACATCGATGGTGCCGAAATCATTGGCCGAGGACAGCCGCGCCCGGCTGTAGGAAAGCTGCACCCCGGCGCCGAACGACCATCGGGGAGAGGCCTGCCAGGCCAGCACCGGGTTCAGATTGTAGGTGACGATCTCGGAATCCAGCGCATGATAGCGCCCCTGCCAACCCTGGGCGTAGCTGGTACCAAGCCCGAAGGGCACATACAGGGCCAGGCCGAAACGCAGCCCGCTGAGACGCGAGGAGTCCAGGTCCGTCGCGAGGAAGAGGCTGGGAACAAGGACATCGGGGGCGGCGTCGGGGCCGCCCTGGCCGCCATCGATGCCGGCGCCGAGAACGGTGGTGGCCTGCCGGGCCGAATACCGCACACGGGGCGCCATCGCCGAGAGCACGACCAGACTTTCCCGACCGCTCTGGCGGGTCAGACCCGCCGGGTTGAACACCATGAAACTGATGTCCTCGGCGGCGGCGGATGCCCCGGCAAAGGCATGGCCCTGTGCCGATGCGCTGTGCTCCCGAAGCGCAAATGCCGCGCCCTGGGCATGCCCGGCCCAGAGACCTCCGGCCCAAAGCATCACCAGAAGGCCGCAAGCCGCCCGCTTCCGGCAGAATTCCTGCCCCCCCATGACCTTCCCCTCGCTATCCCTTGAGCCGAATGAACGCTTGCCGTGCCGTTCCGGTCCCGGCTGTCGCCCATCGACCGTTTCTGCCATTCCCATGGTTAACGAATTCATAACCAAAGGCCGCGTCGCCCCCCTCGGGCGCGGTCTTGGCCGTGGCTACGCTTGATGCTAGGGTGTCCTCAGTTTTGGCTTCCAAGGTTCTGCCCGCGGGGCGGAAGAGGAGGATTGACGATCATGAACACCGCTCCCAGCCCCACGATTTCCCCCACCACATCAAAGGTCGACTGGATTGCCAGGGCGCAGGCCGCCGCGCCTGCGGTCGCCGCCGCTGCCGAAGAGACCCAGCAGCGCCGCGAGGTTGCACCCAAGGCCCTTGATGCCCTGCATGAGGCGGAACTGTTCCGCATGCTGCTGCCGGAATGGCTGGGCGGCGGGGCGGCATCCCCGATGGAATACATGCAGGTTCTGGAGGTGATCGGCGCCGCCGATGGCAGCACCGCCTGGTGCCTCGGCCAGGGGCTCGGCTGCTCGCAGGCCGCCGGGTTCCTCGAGCGCGAGGTTGCCAGAGAGATCTTCGGCGATCCCCGGGGCGTGATCGCCTGGGGGCCGACCAACAATGATTCCACGGCCACCGAGGTCGATGGCGGCTATCAGGTCACCGGAAAATGGCGCTTCGCGAGCGGCAGCCACAATGCGACCTGGATCGGCGGCCATTGCAAGGTTCTGAAC
>JBJHAU010000272.1:0-2604 GCA_050480665.1 Alphaproteobacteria bacterium
GCAGGCTGTGAGCCCGGAACAGAAGATCGTTGAAGGGCAGGGCCAGAAGGGCCAGAGCCTCTTCCACGGTCCAGTCGTGGCGAAGATCGGTGTCAGCGGATGCATCGGATCCGGAAGCAGGGTCGGCAAAATCGAGCGCGGTCATGGGAATCCTCGTCTGTTGGCGCAACCCTAGTCAATTGGCCCGGACTGCGCAATTCCCGAGCAGCCCCCCTTGCCCCTGATTCCCCGCCCATGAGTCCAGGATCGAAAGCTGCAGAGCGGGCCGGATACGGCTATCATGCGGCCGATGAGCCAGAGCCTCGAACAGTTCGCCAGAGACAAGCTGGCCCTTATCGACGAAGCCGCCCTCAGAAGGCGGCTCCGGCCCTGCGCCCGCGGTCCCGAAGGCCGGGGCGAGCAGGAGGGCCGTCGCCTGAAAACCTTCTGCGACAACGACTATCTCGGCCTGTCCCAGCATCCTGCCCTGATCGAGGCCGCCGCAGAGGCGGCCCGACGCTGGGGGGCCGGTGCCGGCGCCTCGCGGCTCGTGACGGGGGATTGCCCGCTCTACCATCGTCTGGAATCCCGGCTGGCCCGGCTGAAGGGCAGCGAGGCGGCGCTGGTGTTCGGCTCCGGCTACCTGGCCAATATCGGCATCGTTCCCGTTCTCGCCGGCAAGGGCGATCTGATCCTCGCCGACAGCCTGATCCATGCCTGCCTTCATGCCGGAGCCCGCCTCTCGGGGGCAAGAATCGTCCTGTTCCGCCACAACGACGCCGAGGATTGCGAAACACGGCTGGCCCGGCTTCGCCCCCGCTACCGCCATTGCCTGATCGTGACGGAAGGGGTCTTTTCCATGGATGGCGACCGGGCCCCGGTCGCCGCCCTCGCCGCCCTCGCCGCCGCCCATGATGCCTGGCTTCTGGTGGATGACGCCCATGCGCTCGGGGTGATCGGCCAGGGCCGGGGATCCGGCTTTCCCGACACGCCCGCCATGGCGACGGATCAATCCACCGACGGCGCCGGCCCTGCACCTGACGCTGGTCCTGACGCTGGTTCTGGCATCGATCTGCGGATGGGCACCCTTTCCAAGGCGGTCGGCGCCTATGGCGGCTATCTGGCCGCAAGCCGGGCGGTGATCGATCTGATGATCAACCGGGCCCGAAGCCTGGTCTACACCACCGGATTGCCGCCCCCCGTTCTGGCCGCCGCCGAAACCGGGGTCCGGATGATCGAGGAAGAGGCCGCCCTTGTGGCAAGACCCCTGGCCCTGGCCCGAAGGTTTACCGATCTCATGAACCTTCCCCGGGCCGAAAGCGCCATCGTGCCGCTGATCCTTGGCGAGGCCGGGGCCGCGCTCGAGGCTTCGGCGCGACTTGCGGAGCGCGGTTTTCTGGTGACCGCCATACGCCCGCCCACGGTGCCGGAAGGAACCGCACGGCTGCGCCTGACCTTTTCCGCCGCCCATGCCGAGGCGGATATCGAGGCGCTGGCCGGGGCCATCGGGGCGCTCGACCTGAAGATCGGATGTGGAACGAAGGCCTGATGCACGGAATCTTCATCACCGGATCGGGCACCGAAATCGGCAAGACCCTTGTCGCCACGCTGCTGATTGCCCAGCTCCGGGCGCGAGGAATGTCGGTCCAGCCCCTGAAACCCGTGCTTTCGGGTCTGGACGAAGGCCCCTTCGAGGATTGCGACAGCGCCCGGCTTCTTGCCGCCAATGGCGAGCCTGTGACCGAGGCCGGGGTGGCGGCCATCAGCCCATGGCGGTTCAAGGCACCCCTTGCCCCGAATGTCGCCGCCCTCAGGGAAGGGCGAAAAATCCAGGCCGGGGAGGTCTACGCCTGGTGCCGGGATCGTCTGGCCGAAGCGAAGGGGCGTTCCTTCACCGTGATCGAAGGGGCCGGCGGCGTGATGGCCCCGCTTTCCGATGACCATGTGATGATCGACTGGATCCAGGCGCTGGGGCTTCCTGTGCTGATGGTCGGGGGAAGCTATCTCGGGGCGCTGTCCCATACCCTGACCGCGCTGGAAGCGCTCAAGGTCAGGGGGCTGGCCGTGGCCGCCCTGGTTGTCAGCGAATCCGAAACGCCCGCCATGCCGCTGGGCGAAACCCTGGCCTGCCTTGCCCCCTTCACCTTCGGCGTGCCGATACTGGCGCTGCCACGCCTGAAGCCTTCCCGCACCGAAACCCGTATCAAAACCCGGGCCGAGACCGTCCCCGACATCGCCAGCTGCCTGCTTCGCACCCCCCTTCCCGGTTGAGGATGGCGGGGCACATGCCGGAAAGAGCTTCGGCTCACGCCGGGCGGCGCGCCTTCAGGGCCGCGGCAATCGTGCCATCGTCCAGATAATCGAGGGCGCCGCCGACCGGCACCCCATGCGCCAGCCGGGTCACCGCAAGTTCCTGCCCGGCAGCCTCGTCAAGGCGCTGGCACAGATAATGGGCCGTCGTCTGGCCGTCGACGGTGGCGGGCAGCGCCAGGATCACCTCCCGCGTGGCATCATCCGTCGCACGTTCCACCAGCGAGGCGATTCTGAGATCTTCCGGACCCACCCCATCCAGCGCCGAAAGCACCCCCCCGAGAACGTGGTAAAGCCCGCGATACTGGCCACCGC
>JBJHAU010000273.1:0-2593 GCA_050480665.1 Alphaproteobacteria bacterium
CCCTGGTGCTTTGCACCCTCGACAAGGATGCGGCCCTTTCCATGGAGATGAAGGTGGATTCCGGCAAGGGCTATGTCCCGGCGGCGCAGAACCGGCCTGAAGATGCCCCCATCGGCCTGATTCCGATCGATGCGCTCTATTCCCCTGTCCGCAAGGTCTCCTACCGGATCGAAAACAGCCGTGTCGGCCAGGTGACGGACTATGACAAACTCAGCCTCGATCTGGAAACCGATGGCACCGTCTCGCCGGAAGATGCGGTGGCCCTTGCGGCACGGATTCTTCAGGATCAGCTTCAGTTGTTCATCAATTTCGAGGAACCGACGCATGTCGCCCATGCCGACGCTGCCGAGGAACCGGCCTTCAACAGGAATCTGCTGCGCAAGGTGGAAGAGATGGAGCTATCCGTCCGCTCTGCCAACTGCCTGAAGAACGACAACATCATCTATATCGGCGATCTGGTGCGCAAGACCGAGGCGGAAATGCTTCGTACCCCCAATTTCGGCCGCAAGTCGCTGAACGAAATCAAGGAGGTCATCGCGCAGATGGGTCTTCATCTCGGGATGGAAATCCCCGATTGGCCGCCGGAAAACATCGAAGAGCTTGCCAAGAAGCTCGAAGAGCCCTACTGAACCGGGCCGGATCCGGTTCGCGAGTCCCGCTTCGCGTTTCCCGGTTTGCCTTTCCCGGTTCGTTATCGAGGAGTTCCCCATGCGACATCGTCTGAGCGGCAGGAAGCTGAACCGCACCTCATCCCACCGCAAGGCCATGCTCAACAACATGGCGGCGGCCCTCATCAAGCATGAGCAGATTCGCACCACGCTGCCCAAGGCGAAGGAGCTTCGCCCCTTTGTCGAAAGGCTGGTAACCCTTGGCAAGCGCGGCAGCCTTCACGCCCGGCGTCAGGCGCTGGCAGTTCTTGCCGAGCCTGCCCTGGCGGCCAAGCTGTTCGATACACTGGCCTCGCGCTATGCCGAACGCCAAGGGGGCTATACACGCGTGCTCAAGGCCGGTTTCCGCTACGGCGATGCCGCCCCCATGGCGGTGATCGAGTTCGTTGATCGCGATCCCGATGCCAAGGGTCAGGATTCCGGGCCCGTCCAGGTCAATGAAACCATGGAACATGAGCGTCCCGTCACGGCATGAGGTCAGCCTTCTGCCGGAAGGGTTTCACAAGCAGGAAAGGCAGCCCCGGGGCTGCCTTTCCTTATTGAGCCTGCTGGAGTAGCGTTTCCCCATGCTGGCGATGTCTCTGATTTCTCCCCTTGTCGATTTCCTGTGGCGGACCCTGTTTTGCCGCCTCATGCTGATCCTGTGCATCGGCGCGATGGGGATCGTGCTCTCCGCCCCGGCTTCTGGCACGGAAGCCGCTCCGGGCGCGGCCCCGCACCGGGCCGAGATGCCGGCAAGCCAGGAACAGATCAGGCTTTCCTTTGCCCCGGTCGTCCGGAAGGCCGCCCCTGCCGTGGTGAACATCACCGCGCAGAGGATCGAGCGCGAGATCGTTCAGGCGCCGCTGTTCGCCGATCCCTTCTTTCGGCGGTTCTTCGGGGATGATTTCGGCTTTCCCGCGCCCGAGCGTGAACGCGTGCGTTCCTCGCTCGGTTCCGGAGTGATTGTCGATCCCGCCGGGCTGATCGTTACCAACGAACATGTGATCAAGGGGGCCGATCAGATTCGGGTCAGCCTTGCTGATCGCAGGGTGTTCGATGCCGAACTGGTTCTGGCGGATTCCCGCACGGATCTTGCCGTTCTCCGGATCACGGAAGAGGGTATCACCCTGCCTGCCCTTGCCTTCGGGGATTCCGATACCCTTGATGTGGGAGACCTGGTTCTGGCCATCGGCAATCCTTTCGGCGTCGGCCAGACGGTGACCAGCGGAATCGTCTCTGCCCTCGCCCGCACCATGGTCGGGATCACCGATTTCCGGTTTTTCATCCAGACCGATGCGGCGATCAATCCCGGCAATTCCGGAGGGGCGCTGGTGACCATGGATGGCCGCCTGGTCGGGATCAATACCGCCATCTACTCCCAGACCGGAGGATCCATCGGCATCGGCTTTGCCGTTCCCTCCAACATGGTTCGCGCGGTTCTGGACGGGATGGAGGAAGGCCGTGTCATCCGTCCCTGGCTTGGCGCCGACAGCCAGGGGCTGACCTCTGATCTGGCCCGTTCCCTGAATCTGGAGACGCCAGAAGGGGTTCTGGTGACGCGGGTTCTTCCCGGCAGTCCGGCGGCACAGGCAGGTCTTCGCCCCGGCGATGTGATCCTTGCGGTCAATGATCGCAGCGTCTTCGATCCGGAAGGACTTCGCTTCCGGTTTGCCACGCTTGGCGTCGGGGGAACGGCCGATCTTCTGGTTTACCGCGACGGGGCAAAACGCCTTCTTCAGGTTCCGCTTGCCGTACCGCCCGAGACGCCGCCCCGGGACCAACGGCGGCTCGAAGGCAACCATCCCCTGAACGGGGCCACCATCGTGAATCTTTCCCCGGCCCTGACGGAAGAGCTGCAACTTCCCCACAGCCTCGAAGGGGTGATGATTCTCGGTCTGGACCGGGGCAGTTTCGCCGCGCGAGCCGGGCTCCAGCCGGGCGAT
>JBJHAU010000274.1:0-2589 GCA_050480665.1 Alphaproteobacteria bacterium
CCCGTAGGCGTGGTCGCCGGAAAGCTCGAACCCCAGGACGGCCAGACCGCCATCGCCGGGAAGCGCCGCAAGGGTGCCGGCAAGAGCCTCGGGCTGAACAAGCGGCATATCGCCATAGGCAATGATCACCGGATCGTCGAGGCTCGCCCCCTCGCGTGCGAGGCTTTCCAGGGCCACGCGCACCGCATCGCCCGTGCCTCGGGCTTCGGGCTGGACGCATACGAGACAACCGGCCCCTTCCAGACGCGCCTGAAGGGCTGGCTGGTCCGGAGCCACGACCACCGCGATCCGTGCCGGGGCCAGAGCCTCTGCCGCCCGCAGCACATGATCGATCATCGGCCTGCCGCAAACCGGATGCAGCACCTTGGGCAGCGCCGATTTCATGCGGGTGCCTTTTCCGGCGGCGAGTATGATGACGATGGGCTTCGGTCTCACGCGTGGGTCCAGGCTGGCAAGGGCCGTTCCGGCGGGATCGGCAAGGGGTGCAGGCGCAACCCCGCATGGGCGTCGCCACCAACGGGCAGTCTGCCACAAGGCAGGGGGAGGGCCAAATCACCATGTGTTGCGGAAGATTGCAATGATGACACGAACGATGCGCCCTTCGGCAAAGGGATCCGCCCTGATTCTCGATCTCGACGGCACCCTGATCGACAGTGCCCCCGCCCTGACCAAAGCGGTGAACACCGCCCTGGCCGCCACCGGCCGGGCCGGGCTCGACATCATCGCCATCCGCCGCATGATCGGCAACGGGATGGAGACTCTGTCCCGGCGCGCCCTGATCGCAACCGGCGGCCCGCTCGAAGGCGAGGCCTTCGCCCTGTTTCTGGAGCGGGTGCGCATGGCCTACCGGAAGGCCCCGCCCTCGCCCCTCTATCCCGGTGTCGGGGAAACCCTGAAGGGTCTTCACCAGGCCGGGATCCGTCTTGCCATCTGCACCAACAAGCCCCACGACGACGCCCGGACTCTGGTCGACGCCCTCGGGCTTTCACCCATCATTGCCGCGCTGGCCGGTGCCGGGCGCTTCCCCGTGCTGAAGCCCGATCCCGGGCATGTTCTTGGCCTTCTGGAATCGATGGGGCAGGATCCGGACGGGGCCATCTTTGTCGGCGACAGCGCCGTGGATGCCGAGGCCGCCCGGGCCGCGGGACTGCCCTTCATTGCCGTTTCCTACGGCTACAGCCGCGTGCCTGTCAGCAACCTTGGGGCCGTTCGGGTGATCGACGGTTTCGCCGAACTGCCCCGGACCCTGGCCGAAATCGGCTTCACAGGCCTGACGGGGAGCAGGCCCTGATCGCGGAACCGCGCGGCGTCCCGGACCATGCCCTTCGCGCTGTCCGATGAAATTCTGAGCAAGAGTCTTGCCTTACGGATGCACGACGGGCGCAAGCATCCGCGCCTCTTCGGCTCCGGGGGATGCCACCGGCCTGCCATCGGCCCCCAGAACCGGCCGGCCACCCGATTCGGCACGGGTCAGATACACGATCATGAAGCCGAAGGTGAAATCGGCATGGATCCGGACAGGCACGGGGGGAAAGGACGGGCTGATCCTTGCCAGCCACAGCGAGGTCGGCACCGGATCGTGATCATCCCAGGACGAAAGCCCGATCTGGCGCTCCCGAAAGCCGGAAATCCTGTCCACATCGATGCGGCAGCGCAGGGCTTCGCCACGATAGGCCATGTAGCCCCGGGTGGCGATGGTCTCGAGCCCCAGAGGCGAGAGACGAAGATCGTAGCGGCGATCGCCATCGAAGACCGGAACGGTGGTGCTGCATGGCCGATCCTGCAAACCTGAAAAGGCGGCGGCAAGCCCGGCACTCAACGGATCGAGGGTTCCCGGCGGCAGCGCATCGGGAAGGTCCCGCTTTTCGGCCCGGTGCGCGGTATCGGGGGGATCGCGCCGGATCTCGAAATCGTTGCCTGCCTCGAAACGCAGATCCAGCCGCTTGCGTTCCGCAGCGCGGCGACGCTCCGTCTGCAGGCTGTAGGCATCGGCCACCACCGCCTTCAGGGGCAAGGCCTGGGGCACGGCCGCCATATCGGACTCAAGCCGCCCCGTGGCGCTGGCATCCACATCCCAGCGAAACAGCCAGCGGGCCATTCCCTTGGTGGCGCCATGGCCTGTCAGGGCATAGCGCCCTTCTTCCAGGGCCAGGGTCATCTCGAAGGCGAAGACATTCATCCCCCCGACATAGACCTCGTAACCGAGCACAAGGGGATCCTGCGCACCGACACCGGAGACGGTTGTCTTCCCCGTCCCTTCGGAAACGGCCGCCGCTGCGAAAGACAGCCCTCCCGGCCCGGGCACCACAAGGAGCCCGGAAATGAGCGCGGAAAGAAACAGGGCCGGGGCAAGGGCGGGGCGTGTATCGATCATGGCAACCTCCGCTCGGATCCAGATGGCAGCGCAGGGATCGGGCGGCAAGGTGACACCTGGAGCAGTATCTGAACCCGCAAACCTGAAGCAACGCCTGAAGCAGCGCCTGAAGGGTTCGCCGGGGCAGCGCCCGGCAGGAACCCCGTGCCGCCTTGCCTGTATCCCCTCGGATTACGGCAAAATCACGGCTCCTCGCAAGACCGGGGACGCCCTGT
>JBJHAU010000275.1:0-2568 GCA_050480665.1 Alphaproteobacteria bacterium
CGATGCGCGGATAGGAACGCGCATCGGAACAGGGAAAGGCGACCGTCTCTTCAGCCCTGTCCCGAAAATCAGGGGTCACCGGCCGGGCTCCCCTCCCCCCGGATCAACGGCCGGTCGATGGAAGGCGGCGTCTCAGGCGCCGCCTTTCCCCTTGCCAGGCCCGGGGCCGCCTCCGGCCTCTGGCCCGAGGCCGAGGCCCGTGCGCGCCATGGGCTTCAGAGATCGTGGGCTTCAGAGATCAGGGGTCAGGAACGATCTGTTCGGGAAGGGTCTGGTCGAGAACGCCACCGAGGCGCACCGGGGCAACACGCAGAGCCAGGCCCGTGGTGTCGTCAAGCTCGGCGAACAGGCCGCAGAGGGTCGCAGGGCCGGAGGCAGGCACCAGCCTTTCCCGGCGCATCCGGGTCACGAAGCGGGCGATGGCCTCGTCCTTTTCCATGCCGATCACCGAATCATGATCACCGCACATGCCCGCATCGGTCTGATAGGCGGTGCCTTCGCGCAGGATTCTGGCATCCGCCGTGGGCACATGGGAATGGCTGCCCACCACCATCGAAACCCGCCCGTCCAGCATCTGCCCCATCGCCATCTTCTCGCTGGTGGCCTCGCCATGCACATCCACGACAATGGCATCCACACTCTGCCCCAGTCGGTGATCGGCGAGAGCCTCCTCGATCAGGCGGAAGGGATCGTCGAGCGACTCCATGAACAGACGCAGCATGACCTGGATCACCAGAACGTCCTGTCCCGCTGCGGTTCGCACCACCGTAGCCCCGCGCCCGGGGGTGCCCGGAGGATAGTTCAGCGGGCGCAGCAGGCGGTGTTCACGCTCCATGAAGGGAACGATTTCCTTGCGATCGAACCCGTGATTCCCCGTGGTGACGACATCGACCCCGGCATCGAGAAAGGCCTCGGCAATCTTCGGCGTGATCCCGAATCCGGAGGCCGCGTTTTCCCCGTTCACCACCACCAGATCCAGGGCCAGCTGCGCACGCAGCCGGGGCACATGGCGCAAGATCGCCTCGCGGCCGGTCCGGCCCATGACATCACCGCAATACAAAAGCTTCACGCGGGCTCCTTCCCTTCTCCCTGTGCCGAACCCTGTCCTGACCCCTGTCGGGAATCCGATCCCTGTTCTGCCTGATCCGGGACTTCCGGATCCTGCCGCCCGGACCGTTCCGCCAGAAGCGTTCCTTGATTCAGGGGCTTCAGGCGATGGCAGTCCCGCTCCGTCAGAATCCAGTCAAGCGGCTGATCGTGGGAAGAGACCGGCAGGCTTTCCGTCTCCTGCGCCGCAAAGGCGACGCCGACGGCCTCGATCATGGCGCCGGAACGAAGTGCAGAAAGGGTTCGATCATACAAACCGGCACCATAGCCCAGCCGCTGACCGGACGCATCGAAAGCCAGCAGCGGCACCAGCAGCAGGCGAGGCATGACGAGAGGCTCTGACGATCCCGGCTGGGGAATGCCACGGGGCCCGGTTTCCAGCGCATCGCCCGGCTGCCAGCGGCGAAACTCCAGAGGCCGGTCGAGAGCCACCACACGGGGCAGGCCAAGGTCATGGCCGCGCCCGGCCAGAGCCTTCAGCAGGGGAAGGCAATCGGCCTCGTCATGGACGGGCCAGTATCCGGCAATGGCGCAATCCGGCGATGGCGACAGCCGGGCCAGAAAATTGGCTGTCAGGATCGGGCCGATCCTGCTGCCGAAAACCCGAAAGGCCTCGCGACGGCGAAGACGGGCCTCGTCGCGCAGGCGGGGCTTGCTTCGGGAAGGGTTCATGCAGGAATCACGCAGGAATGAGCGATCGATAACGGGCCGTGAACGGACTCACGGCCCGGATCAAAGGGGAGACGGGGCCACCCGGCCGTCGGCGGTCTTATCCTCCAAGGCCCGGGTACATAGGTGGGCGCCGTGTGCCGGAACCACGGCTCCGGCAGGGACAGCTCCCCGGGCTTGAACATTGGCCCCGGGGATACAGGTACCTGACGCGAGGGGCAGCGCCCGTCCGCAATGACTCTAGGGCCGTTCCAGCCGGTTCGCAACCTGATCGATGCGCCCGGCCAGCTTGTCCAGTCCGTCCGCAAGCCGACCCTCATCAAGGGAACCGGCGCTGGAACCGGCAGAGGCGGGGCGGTGCGCGGCTTCTTCCAAAGCGCCATAGGCTTCCGACAGTTCATCGATGATCAGCAGCGAGGCCATCACCAGAAGCCGGGTATCCCCGACCTGGCCGATCTGGGATGCCAGATCGCAGACCTTCTGATCCAGATAGCCCGCCAACCGGTCGACATGGGCCTCCTGCCCGTCATCACAGGCAATATCGTAGGATCGCCCGTTCACCTGAACCGCCACCTGGGCCATGCTTCCCCCTTTCCGACCTAGGCCTTGCGAATCGAGGCCGAAGCGGTCCCGACCTGCCGAGCCTCCGCCCTCCCGGGCGGGATGGGCGGCACTGCGCCCTTCAGGGCTGTCTGCAACCGTTCAACCACCCGATCGATCCCTTCGGCAACTTCGAGGACTACCGCGTCAAGCCGGGCATGATCCTCGCGCAACTGCTCCAGGGCGGTGGAC
>JBJHAU010000276.1:0-2558 GCA_050480665.1 Alphaproteobacteria bacterium
CTTGCGAATCGAGGCCGAAGCGGTCCCGACCTGCCGAGCCTCCGCCCTCCCGGGCGGGATGGGCGGCACTGCGCCCTTCAGGGCTGTCTGCAACCGTTCAACCACCCGATCGATCCCTTCGGCAACCTCAAGGACTGCCGCGTCAAGCCGGGCATGATCCTCGCGCAACTGCTCCAGGGCGGTGGACAGCGCCTCCGCCCGGGACAGGGCCTCCGCATGATAGCGGTCCGCCGCCACGGGGGCCGCCACGGAACCGGAGAGCGACGGCATCGCACGCGGTGCGTCACGCGGTGCGGCACGCGGGGCGTCAAGGGCGTCCCTTTGGCTCTGCACGATCGATTCGAGACGGGCGATCGAGGCCTCGAGCCGTGCCCTTGCCGTGGCGAGGGATTCGCTCATGGTGTCGGGGAACCCGTTCTCCTTCGACAGCCCGTCGCGTTCTGCTGGCTTGCTCACAGTCTCGATCTTTCGCATCCTGCCGACCACCCCGGCACCAGGCCGGGCGGAATCGGGGCCTTCGCATCACGGTTCGCTGACTTCCCAGACTTCGCTGACTTCGCCGACATGGCACCGCCGACCGGACGATGAATCCTGACGATAGTGACGCCTGCGCTATCCGGCGTCAACCGGCGGCAATGTCCGGATCGTTCATGTCCGGATCGTTCAGTCCGGGTGTCCGGCCTCTGCACCATGAGGATCATGAAGCGCAGAAGGGGCACGACTGGAGCATGACGGCCGACCGGGCTATGCTCAAACCTGCTCTCACGGCGGCTCTCAACTCTGCGGCGGCGAGGCGGCGATCACCATGCACAGGATCGGCATGACGGGAGACAGAGCAAACGCAAGGACGAACGCCAGGAGAGGCCCCGGCGTCAGAGGGCCGGAAACGCCGGTGGATGCCCTTGCCACCGCGCCGGGGGTGATCATCCACCACCGCGATCAGGCAGGGATTGCCCTTGCGGCGGCCTCTGCGACGGGCCATCCCCTCCGCCTGCTGAGCGCGCCGGGTGCCGCCCGTTTTTCGGGCGCGCTGTGGTTCGTGGCGATGATCGGCGATGCAAGACGCACCCATCCCGGGGCACGAAGCCTGGCCGTGCTCGATTGCGGCAGCGATCCGGGAATCGCCCTCGGCGCCCTCCGGTCCGGGGTCGAAGCCGTTGCCGTCACGCTTCGCGGCGCGGCGCTGATCCGACTCAAGGCCCTGGCCGCCATGCGGGGACAGAGGGTTCTGACCCGCCGAGGAAGGCGGGTTCTGGATCTTCAGGATCACGAACAGGACAAGGATGGCGGCCTGGGCGCGGTGCGGGACTTCCTGTCACGGAAAAAGCGGAGGCGCGTGGCGCATCCGATTGCAAAACATCCGGGGCTGGGCTAATCCTGAAGTGTCCTCGGGGCATGTCCTAAGGGGCATGTCCGAAGGGGCTCATGCTGAGGCCTGGGGATATCGGCCAGTCGCTGAAATCAGGCCGTCGTGAGTCGTGACACGACGAGACATGAGTCGTGACACGACGAGACATGATGAGACAGAGGGGAGATCGGCAGTCCATGAAAGTGACCCAGCGCGTTCGCAAGATCCTGAGCCTTTACGAAAGCGATAACCCCGGCACCAAGACGAACCTCGCCCGTATCCTGATGCAGGGTCGGCTTGGCGGCACCGGCAAGCTGGTGATCCTGCCTGTCGACCAGGGGTTCGAACACGGCCCTGCCCGTTCCTTCGCCCCCAATCCCGCCGCCTATGATCCCCATTACCATTTCCGTCTCGCGGTGGATGCTGGGCTTTCGGCCTATGCCGCCCCTCTCGGAATGATCGAAGCCGGAGCCGACAGCTTCGCCGGTGCGATCCCCACCATCCTGAAGGTCAACAGTTCCAATTCCCTGTCGACCTTCAAGGAAGATGCCGACCAGGCCGTGACCGCCTCGGTCGGCGATGCGCTGCGCCTTGGCTGTTCGGCGATCGGCCTGACCATCTATCCGGGTTCGGAAGCGGCTTTCGCCATGATGGAAGAGGCACGCGAGCTTGCCGAGGAAGCCAAGGCTGCCGGGCTTGCCGTTGTCATCTGGTCGTATCCTCGCGGCGGCGCACTCAGCAAGGCAGGCGAAACGGCGATCGACATCTGCGCCTACGCCGCCCACATGGCCGCCCTGCTGGGCGCCCATATCATCAAGGTCAAGCCGCCGACCGATGTGCTGGAACTCGATGCCGCGAAACCGGTCTATGAAAGCCGCGGGATTCCCAGGGCGAGCATGGCCGAACGCATCGCCCATGTGGTGCAGTCTTCCTTCAACGGCAGGCGCATCGTGGTCTTTTCCGGGGGCGAGGCCAAGGATATCGCAGGCATCCTTGATGAAGCCAGGGCGATCCGCGACGGCGGGGCGAATGGTTCGATCATCGGCCGCAACACCTTCCAGCGCCCGCGCGAGGAGGCCCTTGCGATGCTCGATCAGATCATCCGGATCTATCAGGGCAAGTCCTGACCCATCCGCCAGCCCATCCGGCCAGCCAACACGATCAAGGGAGTTCGCAAGGCGCAGTTTGCAGAAAGGGAGGCCATAATGCC
>JBJHAU010000277.1:0-2532 GCA_050480665.1 Alphaproteobacteria bacterium
ATGATCCGCCCTGTCCTGATGGCTGCCGCCCTCGTCCTTGGGCAGATGGGCGTGTCCCTTCATGCTTCGGTATCGGCCCATGCGACAGCCGCCGCAGCCCTTGAGGCATCAGGGACGGGGGAGACACCCAGCCGATCCCCGGTGACTCTCCGGCTCTGGCCGCACGAAGGATTCGGACGGATCGTTCTCGACTGGCCTTCGGCGCCCGACTTCCAGGCCGTTCGGGAGGAAAACGCGCTGGTGTTCCGTTTCGGGTCTCCGGCAGCATTGACCGATCCTGCGGCGCTTCAATCCCTGCAAACGCGGCTTGGACAGTATCTCACGTCTGCACGCCTCGATCACGATGGGCTCGGTCTTCGTCTGGAGCTCGCGGAAGGGATAACGCACCGCGCCTTTCTGAACGATACCAGCCTTGTGATCGACCTGCGTCCGCCTGCCTCTTCGGATGGCGTTCTGCCCCCCGTGATCGCCGTTCGCGCCGGAACCCACGCAACCTTTTCGCGGCTGGTTTTCGACTGGGGGGCGGAAACCGGCTACCGTATCGCCCGCAAGGATTCCGAGGTCAGCATCGCCTTCACCCGTCCCGGGCGTCTCGATGCCGAATCCTGGCGGCGTGATCGTTCGCCCCATATCCTCGACCTGCAGGACGAAGGAGACAAGGACGGCGCGAAGGCCGTGCTGCGTGTGCATGAGGATGCGCGCCTGCGCAGCTTCAGGAGTGGCACGGCCATCATTATCGATGTGCTCGACCCCGCCGGTCCCGCCGCCTCGGCCCGACGCGAACCCGCCACCTCGCCCCGTATCGAGGCGGTGAATCCTGCCCCCATGCCCGAGACGCCAGTGGCTCGCGAGCCCGTTCTTGCCCAGCCGGTAAGCCGTCCCGTGGCCCTTCTCGCCCCGGCCGACGGTGCACGGGATCCGCGGGCGCTCGACGCGGCGGTTCCGGTTCAGGATCTGCAAAAGATTCTGGCCGATGCCGCCGCCATAGAGGGCGTGGTGCCGGTTCTGCTCTCCTTCGGGCCGGACGAGGCGCGCCTGCAATTCCTTTGGGACAGTCTGCCCGCGGCGGCGGTCTTTCGCCGGGGCTCAACACTGTGGGTAGTGTTCGATCAGGATGCCCCGATGCGATTCGAAGGCTGGGATGGTGACCGGAACCCGCCCCGGCGGACCCGGGAGTCCCGCCCCGGCTGGGCGGCGGAACTGGGCACGCCCCAGCGGAGCCGGATTCCCGGAACGGCGATCGTTCGCATGGCGCTGCCCGAAGGTGTTTTCCCCCATGCCAGCCGGGACGGCGAAAATCTGGTGATCACCCTCAACCGTCGGGTTCTCAACCCCTCTGCCGCCGTTCCGGTGGAAAGCCGGTTTCATGGCAACGGCGAGGGCTATCTGCATCTGACGGTCCGGGAATCGCCTGACCCGATCCGTATCGGCGACGAGGAGGTCGGCGACACCCTGTGGGTCGTTCCCCTGGCCGAGCCGGGTCTTGGCCTGCCCCTGACCCGTCGATACGCCGAGCTTGAAATCCTCGAAACAGCGCAGGGGATTGTGTTGCGTCCCCTGGTCGACAGCCTGGCCTTCACGGCGCGGGCCTCGGGACTTGAGGTCGGCATGCCGGGGGGGCTGAACCTGTCGGGAACCGATGCCCCCCTGGCCCGTCATCCGGCCGGGTCCGAGGGTAGGTCCAGCCGGCTTCTCGAGATCGATCGCTGGCGTTCTGACGGCCATGAAGGTTTCGTCGCCCAGCGTCATGCGCTTCTGCGCAGGGTCGCCCTGGCGCCTCCTGCGGAACGCGACGTCCACAGACTTGATCTGGCAAGGCTCCATTTCGCCTTCGGGCATCATACCGACACGCTGGGTCTGTTGCAGATCATTGCCGAGGATGCCCCCGCCCTGGCCATCGAGCCGGCCTTCCGCGGCCTGCGTGGCGCGGCCCGCTTCCAGAGAGGGGATCTGGAAGGGGCGCGCGACGATCTGTTTCATCCCACCCTCGATCCCTTTGTGGAGGCAGCGCTCTGGCGCGGGGCTGTGGCCGCAGCCCAGGGGTCATGGGGCGAGGCGGCGTCCCTGTTCCGCCGGGGGGAGCCGCATCTCGAAACCTATCCGGCCGATTTGCGCTTTTCGCTCGGTCTGATGCTGGCCGAAGCGGCCATTCGGACCGGCGATCTCGGGCTGGCCCGTTACCAGCTTGAACAGCTTGCGCCTCTTGCCCCCGATACGCACAGGCGTGCCCACCTCGCCCTGATCCGCGGAATGCTGCTGGAACAGGCCCAGGATCCGGAAGGCGCGCTGGATGCCTATGAACGGGCTATCGGCGTGACGGATCCCAAGATCCGTGTCCGCGCGACTCTGGCGCGGATTGCCCTGTTGCGTCGTCTCGATCAGATTGACGACGCCGGTGCGGCTCTCGCGCTCGAACCCCTGCGTCTTGCCTGGCGCGGGGATGCGCTCGAATTCACGATTCTGTCCAGGCTGGGGCAGGCCCTGCTGGGTATGGGCGATGTGAAGTCGGGCCTGATCACCCTGCGTGAGGCA
>JBJHAU010000278.1:0-2513 GCA_050480665.1 Alphaproteobacteria bacterium
CGGCCCGGGCCTTGCCGAGACCACGGCGCTGGTGGATCTCGATCCCCGTACGGAAACAGGCCCGGCACCGGCCGATCCGGATCCGGATCCAGCCTCCTCCCCTTCCCCTTCTCCCTCCCCTTCCCCTTCCCCGGACAGGGGGTGAAGGGGTCGTCAGCGCCTCAGAAGAACATGGAAGTCGAGGTTGGGCGGGTTTGCCCCCATCTCCCGAAGACACTGCTGGATCTGGCTTCTGTGGTGAACGGCATGGGTGAACATGTGCATCACCAGCCGGTCGGCGGGATCATGTCGGTATTGATCGCTCAGATCCTTGTAGCGGAACTGGCTAGAAAGGAACGAGATCTTCAGGCTGTCGGTGAAATCCTGGATCCGCACGTCCTCGACCTGGCGCAGGCTGCGCAGCTTGTCGAAGTCGCGTTCAAGAACGCTTGTCCGCTCCAGAACCATGCCGGATTCGGTGCCCGTGAACCGGTCGAGCCATATCCTGTCCATCACCAGGGCATGGTTGAGGGTGCCGATGAGGGTGCCGTACTGCATGGCCCTTTCGCGCACGAGTTCCTCGGCGGGCAGCAGGGCACAACTCTGATAGATCACCCGGTTGGCAATCCGGTTGTAACGGGACAGATTCTGGAAGTTGGTCATCAACGAAGAAGACACGTCGAAGGCTCCCGGTCATGGCCTGGTTGCGAACGAACGGACGCCACCAGGACGCATCAGGCCCCCTCTGACACTCTCGCAAAACCGTAAAGAAAGCCTGAAGGGCGACCGGGTCCGGAAGCGGCGGCGGGGTTGTCTGCCCGCCGCCTGTCTTCAAGCCGCCGTCATCAGCCGGAAAAGGTAAGCGCTGCCGGAATCAGATATCGGCATAGGTGTGGGTTTCGGCGGCGGCACCCGGGTGGGTGACTGCTCCTCCGGATGCCGGTCCCACCAGCTGCGCGAACTTCCAGATGGCCCCGCTTTGATGGTTGGTCTCGCGCGGGGTCCACGCGGCCCTGCGGGAGGCGAGTTCCTCCGCTGTCAGATCCACATCAAGGATTCCGGCCTCGGCATCGATCCGGATCGTGTCTCCATCACAGAGCAAGCCGATCGGCCCGCCCAATGCGGCCTCCGGCCCGACATGGCCGATGCAGAAACCGCGTGTGCCGCCGGAAAACCGGCCATCGGTGATCAGGGCAACCTTTTCGCCGAGGCCCAGACCATAAAGGGCCGCCGTGGTGGACAGCATTTCCCGCATGCCCGGCCCACCCTTCGGGCCTTCATAACGAATCACGATCACATCGCCCTCGGTGATGCGGCCTTCGGTGACCGCCTTGAAGGCGTCTTCCTCGCAATCGAAGCAACGGGCCGGACCGGAGAAGGTGAGAGTCTTCATGCCCGCGATCTTGACGATCGCGCCATCGGGCGCAAGAGAGCCTTTCAACCCGACAACCCCGCCATTCGGCGAAAGTGGCCGTGTCGCCGGCCGAACCACGTCCTGATCCTCGGGAAACACCACATCGGCATGGTTTTCGGCCAGGGTCTTGCCGGTGACGGTGATGCAGGAACCATCGAGGATTCCGGCATCCAGAAGGGTCTTGATCACGACGGGAACGCCGCCGATGTCGAAAAGATCCTTCGCCACATAGCGTCCGCCCGGCTTGAGATCGGCAATATACGGCGTTTCCCGGAAGATCCGGGCCACATCTTCCAGTGTGAAGGAAATCCCGGCCTCATGGGCCATGGCCGGAAGATGCAGCGCGGCGTTGGTGGATCCGCCGGTGGCGGCCACGACCTTGGCAGCATTCTCGAGCGCCGTCCGGGTGACGATATCGCGGGGACGAAGGTTGCGTTCGAGAAGCTGCATCACCATCCTGCCGGAAGCTTCGGCATAGGCATCGCGGGATTCATAGGGCGCCGGAGCCCCTGCGGAACCAGGCAGGGCAAGGCCGATGGCTTCCGACACGCAGGCCATGGTGTTGGCCGTGAACTGCCCCCCGCAGGAGCCGGCCGAGGGACAGGCGACGCATTCCAGCGTGTGCAGATCCTCATCCGACATCTTGCCTGCGGCGTGCTGTCCGACCGCTTCGAAGACATCGACCACCGTGACATCCTGCCCCTTGTAGCGGCCGGGAAGGATGGTGCCCCCATACATGAACACCGAAGGCACGTTGAGCCGCAGCATGGCCATCATCATGCCCGGCAGGGATTTGTCGCATCCGGCAAGCCCCACAAGGGCATCGTAGCAGTGGCCCCGCATGGTCAATTCCACGGAATCGGTGATCACATCGCGGCTGACGAGCGAACTTTTCATACCTTCATGCCCCATGGCGATCCCATCGGTCACGGTGATGGTGGTGAATTCGCGGGGGGTACCGCCCTCGGCTTTCACCCCGATCTTCACCGCCTGAGCCTGACGCGAGAGGGCGATATTGCAGGGTGCCGCCTCGTTCCAGCAGGTCGCGACACCCACCAGGGGAGCATGGATCTCGTCCTCGGTCAGCCCCATGGCATGATAGTAGGAACGATGCGGCGCC
>JBJHAU010000279.1:0-2503 GCA_050480665.1 Alphaproteobacteria bacterium
CGCCGGGAAGCTGTCCTGGCGCTCGGGATCGGGCGCGACGGGATCGCCGCGCTTGCCGCAGGCCGAGGCCACGGCCAGCAGCAGGGCCAGAAGCAGAACGGTGGCAAGCCGGCCCCGGCCCGGGGCGGAACGGGCCGCAATGCTGTGAGAGGGAGTAGCGATCATGGCGTGGTGCCCTTGCTTCGGCCGGGCCGCCGGGCGGCGGGCGGGCGAAGAAAGCGTCGGCGGGCCGCCTTCAGCGCGGCCTGAACCCGTTTCGGCGAGGTGCCGCCTTCGCTGGTGCGGCTCGCGGCGGAACGTTCAGCCCCGAGAACGGCGAAGATGTCTTCGCTGATCTTCGGCTCGATCGCCTGCATCGCGGCCAGGGGAACCTCTGTCAACCGCAGCCCACGGCTTTCGGCATGACGGACGATCCGGCCCGAGACCCCGTGGGCTGCCCGGAAGCTCAGCCCCCCCTCGCGCACCAGCCAGTCGGCAAGATCGGTGGCGGTGGCATAGGCCCCGTCGGCGGCAGCCCGCAGGGCTTCGGTCTCGATCCGCATGTCGGCGATCATTCCGGTCATGACCTCGGTGGTCAGGGCCCAGCTGTCGGCGGCTTCGAACACAGGCTCCTTGTCTTCCTGCATGTCCTTCGAATAGGCGAGCGGCAGCCCCTTCATGACCACGGCAAGCCCGGTCAGGGCGCCGAGAATGCGCCCCGCCTTGGCGCGGACCAGCTCGGCGCCATCGGGGTTGCGCTTCTGGGGCATGATCGAGGACCCGGTGGAAAAGGCGTCCGACAGGCGGATGAACCCGAAGCGTTCACTGGACCAGATCACCAGCTCTTCGGCAAGGCGGGAAAGATGCACGGCGGCAATGGCGGCGGCGGCCAGAAACTCGAGAGCGAAATCACGGTCCGACACGGCGTCAAGGGAGTTGGCCATGGGGCGATCGAAGCCGAGCGCCCTCGCCGTCATCCGCCGATCGATGGGAAACGAGGTTCCGGCGAGGGCGGCGGCGCCAAGGGGAGATTCGTTCAGCCGCTTGCGCGCATCGGCAAGCCGCCCCCGGTCGCGGCCGAACATCTCCACATAGGCCAGAAGGTGATGGCCCAGCGTCACCGGCTGCGCTGTCTGAAGATGGGTAAAACCCGGCATCAGGGTCTGCACATGCTCTTCGGCCCGACGGATCAGCGTTTCCTGAAGCTCCATCAGCCGCCGATCCTGGGTGTCGATGGCGTCGCGCACCCAGAGCCGGAAATCGGTGGCCACCTGATCGTTACGCGACCGCGCGGTGTGCAGCCGCCCCCCGGCCTCGCCGACCAGTTCGGTCAGCCGGGATTCCACATTCATGTGGATGTCCTCAAGGGCGGTGGAAAAGGCGAAGCGTCCGGTCTCGATCTCACGGGCGATGGCCGACAGACCATCCTCGATGGCGGCGCCATCCTTCGCCGGGATGATCTTGCAGGCGACAAGCATCCGGGCATGGGCCTTCGAGGCGGCGATATCCTGCGCCCACAGCCTGCGATCGAAGCCGATCGAGGCATTGATCCGCTCCATGGCCCGGGCCGGGCCATGCTCGAAGCGTCCCCCCCAGAGGCTGTTGGCATCGGGTTCGATCCGGTTCACGCCTCCCTTCGTGGGGGAGGAACGCCGGGCTTTGACCGGGGTGCGGGGTTTGTTACTCTTGGCCTTGGCCACGATGGTTTCTCCGTCAGGGAATCGATACCATGCAGAACGCAAATCCGCCGGAACAGGGACCACCACCCCAACCGGCAGATCGGGGAGCATCACACCAACGCGGTCGCTGGCTGGGCCTTGCCATCCTTGCCGGTCTCGTCGCCCTGGCCCTGGCCTTTCCGCCCGGCTCGCCAGTGCCGTCGAGCCCGCAGGATGTTGCCGCTCCGCCGCCCCTGACGGGGGAAATACACCTTTTCGAACGGCACGGAAACCCCCGCGCGGTTCCCGACATCGCCTTTACCGATGGCGAAGGCCGCCCGCTGGTTCTGGAGGATTTCCGGGGCCGGGTGGTGCTGGTGAATTTCTGGGCGACCTGGTGCGCCCCCTGCCGCTACGAAATGCCGTCCCTCGACCGGCTTCAGGGGTTGCGCGGCGGTCGAGACTTCGCGGTTCTCGCCCTGTCCATGGATCGCCAGGGAATGGCGGTGGTGCAGCCGTTCTTCGAGAGCCTTGAGCTGCGAAGGCTCGAAACCTATCTCGATCCCGGTGGCATGGCGGCGCGGGGATTCGGCGTCACCAGCCTGCCCACCACGATCCTGATCGATGCGGAAGGGCGCGAGGCGGGCCGCCTCGCCGGCCCGGCGGAATGGGATGCCCCCGAAGCGGTGGCGCTGATCGACGATCTGATCGACCGCATCCGCTGAAGGGCCCGGCCCGACCCGGTCTGGGGATGGCGGGGGATCAGTGGCCCTTGCGGCCTTCCAGCGCGGCCTTCAGTTCGGGCAGAACCTGAAACAGATCGGCGACGATCCCGTAATCGGCCACCTGGAAGATCGGTGCGTCCT
>JBJHAU010000280.1:0-2496 GCA_050480665.1 Alphaproteobacteria bacterium
AGGTGGAACTGATCAGCCCGATCGCGATGGATGAGGGGCTGCGCTTCGCCATCCGCGAAGGCGGCCGTACCGTCGGCGCCGGCGTCGTCGCCAAGATCATCGCCTGAGGATCGGCAGGATTCCGCAAGGATCACGATGGGAGCGGGCCGGTGCCCTGGCATCGGCGCGCTCCGGAGGAGCGTAGCTCAATTGGTAGAGCGCCGGTCTCCAAAACCGGAGGTTGGGGGTTCGAGACCCTCCGCTCCTGCCAGATTCCCCGGGAACTGCCGTGTGCATCCCGGTTTGTGCTGAAGGGTAGGCATGGCGAAGACATCACCGCTCCAGTTCGTGCAGCAGGTCCGCCAGGAAATTTCCAAGGTGACCTGGCCGACCCGCAAGGAAACCACGATCACGACCATCATGGTCTTCATCATGGTCACGCTGGCGGCGATCTTCTTCCTGATCGTCGACTGGGGACTGTCCGTGATCGTCGGGCTGATTCTCGGGCTTGGGGGTTAGGGCTCGGGCGCCGAGGCTCGGGTGTTGAGGCCGGCAGGGTCTGGCTTCGCGGCGGCTCACCGGATGACGGTAACTGGGGAACGGAACAGGCAAGAGATCATGGCCAAGCATTGGTATGTCATTCACGTCTATTCGGGCTTCGAGAAGAAGGTTGTCGACTCGATCCGTGAACAGGCGGAGCAGACGGGGATGGCGGATCTGTTCGAGGAGATCCTCGTGCCCGTCGAGGAGGTTGTCGAGATGCGCCGCGGCGCCAAGGTGCAGGCGGAGCGCAAGTTCTTCCCCGGTTATGTGCTGGCCAGGATGGAGCTGACCGATCAGACATGGCACCTGGTGAAGAACACCCCCAAGGTCACGGGGTTCCTCGGCAGCGGGAACCGTCCCTCGCCGGTGCCCCAGCGCGAGGTGGATCAGATCCTGCGTCAGGTTCAGGAAGGGATCGAGCGGCCCAAGCCTTCGATCACCTTCGAGATCGGCGAGCAGGTGCGGGTCTGTGACGGGCCGTTCGCGTCTTTCACGGGCTATGTCGAGGATGTGGACGAGGAGCGCGCCAGGCTCAAGGTTGCGGTGTCGATCTTTGGCCGGGCGACCCCGGTGGAACTGGAATACGGACAGGTGGAAAAGGCCTGAACTCCGTAAGGCCTCTGTGGCCGAAGGCGCCTGTCCCTCTGGCAGGCAAAGCGTGCGGCGGGCCATCCTTCAAAGACCGGAAGGGGCCGGACCGCGCAACCCTTGAAACGCCAGGCGTTTCTCGAACCGCAAGGGCAACGCATGGCGTTTCCCGATCCGTGAGAGAAGCCCTCAGACGTTTCCGAAACCGCAGGGGAAACGTTCGGCGTTTCCCAGATCGCAAGGGAAGACGATGGCAAAGAAGATCACGGGCTATATCAAGCTCCAGATTCCGGCGGGACAGGCCAATCCGTCCCCGCCGGTTGGGCCTGCGCTCGGCCAGAAGGGCGTGAACATCATGGAGTTCTGCAAGGCGTTCAACGCCAAATGCCAGTCGGACGGGACCGAGCAGGGCATGCCGTTGCCGGTGGTGATCACCGTCTACGCGGATCGCAGCTTTTCCTTCATCACCAAGACACCCCCGGCCAGCTATTTCCTGAGGAAGGCCGCCAAGATCGGCAAGGGCGGGGCAACCCCCGGCAAGTCGGTCGCCGGCAAGGTCACCATGGCCCAGATTCGTGAAATCGCCGAGGCCAAGATGGTGGATCTGAACGCCAACGATCTGGACCAGGCGGCCCGGATCATTGCCGGTTCGGCCCGTTCCATGGGCCTGGAAGTGGTGGAGTAGGGCCCATGACGAAAATCGGAAAACGCATGAAGGCCGCACTGGCCGGTGTCGATCGCGAAGCGCTTCACGGACTGGAAGATGCGGTGCGTCTGATCAAGTCCAATGCCAAGGCGAAATTCGACGAAACCATCGAGCTTGCCATCAACCTGAATGTCGATCCCCGCCATGCGGATCAGAATGTGCGCGGGGTGACCCAGCTTCCCCACGGCACCGGCAAGACCATCCGGGTTGCGGTTTTCGCCCGTGGCGCGAAGGCGACGGAAGCCGAGGCTGCCGGTGCCGACATTGTCGGCGCCGAGGATCTCGCCGACAGGATTCAATCCGGCGCGGTCGATTTCGACCGCTGTATCGCCACGCCCGACATGATGGTGGTGGTCGGACGGCTTGGCAAGGTTCTCGGGCCGCGTGGCCTGATGCCCAATCCCAAGCTGGGAACGGTGACCGCCGATGTTGCCCAGGCCGTTCAGGCCGCCAAGGGCGGGCAGGTCGAGTTTCGTGCCGAGAAGGCCGGGATCGTTCATGTCGGGGTTGGCAAGGCCAGCTTCTCGGAAGAGCATATCGTCGCCAACGCCCGCGCCCTGTATGACGCGGTGGTGAAGGCCAAGCCTTCGGGCGCCAAGGGAACCTACGTGAAGAAGGTCTCGATGTCGTCCACCCAGGGGCCGGGCGTCCGGCTCGATCTGGGAAGCCTCGCCGGCTAG
>JBJHAU010000281.1:0-2474 GCA_050480665.1 Alphaproteobacteria bacterium
CATGCAGGGATCCGAAACGCAGTCCGGCGCTGTCAGCGTTCTCGGTCTCCGGCTGATCGGCCTTCCGGCCTCAGGCGTGTTGGACGAGACCATGCAGGCCGCGCGGGCCGTGGGCACGGCCTATGGTCTGTGCCGAACTCTCGTCAGAAGCGGCGATGAAGCGTCTTCCGATCAGCGCCACGCCATACGGCAGCTGCTGGAGGATTCCCGGGCCCGCCAGCGCCAGATGCCAAGAGAAGCCCTGCCGGTTCTGGCCCTGGCCCGGTTCTGCGATCTCAGCCTGTCTTGGAAGGAAACCCGAAGCCTTCGACAAGGCCGGGAGCCCTTCGTCCTTTCCGGACCATGGCAGATGATCCTGGCGGCGCTGAGCGGACGCTACTAGCCCTGCCGATCAGGCGTCGGAAGCCATCGGTGCGGCAAACGGCAAGGCAGGGTCGTCGCTTCGGGCAGGCGAGAGCGGATGGGCGAGCCAGCGTTCCAGATCGCCCCTTGCCCGTCTGGTGAGCGCCAGACGACGCTCGCGCCCCCGCAGCGGCCGCGCCCGGCCTTCGGGCGGATCCAGATCGGGGAAAAGACCGAAATTGGCATTCATCGGCTGGAAGGTCTCGGCATCGGCCCCCCCGGTGATATGGGCGAGCAGGGCACCGAACGCCGTTGTCTGCGGCGGAGGATCAAAAACATGGCCCAGGATTTCCGATGCGGCGAAGCGGCCCGCGAGAATCCCCATGGCCGCCGATTCCACATAGCCCTCGACCCCCGTGATCTGTCCGGCAAAACGGATTCTGGGTTCGGTTCTGAGCCTCAGGGCGGGATCCAGAAGGCGAGGCGCCTTGAGGAAGGTGTTGCGATGCATCCCGCCCAGCCTGGCAAAACGGGCATTTTCGAGCCCCGGGATCATCCGGAAAATCCGCGTCTGTTCACCGTGACGCAGCTTGGTCTGGAACCCCACCATGTTGTAGAGGGTGCCCAGCGCGTTGTCCTGACGCAGCTGCACCACCGCGAAAGGCCGCCTGCCGGTTCTCGGATCCGTCAGCCCCACCGGCTTCATCGGCCCGAAGGCGAGGGTTTTGTGTCCGCGCTCGGCCATGACCTCGATCGGCAGACATCCCTCGAAATAGGGGGTATCGCGTTCGAACGCCTTGAACGAGGTCTTTTCCCCGGCAAGGAGCGCCTGGATGAAGGCATCGTAACCCGCCTCATCCAGCGGACAGTTCACATAGGCGGCCCGATCGCCGCCGGGGCCTTCCTTGTCGTAACGCGACTGCATCCAGGCGATGGAGAAATCGATGCTGTCACGATGAACAATGGGGGCAATGGCATCGAAAAAGGCCAGCTGCTCCTCGCCGGTCCGCTTCTGGATCGCCTCGGCCAGGGAAGGTGCGCAGAGCGGGCCGGTGGCGATGATGACATGCTCCCATGATTCGGGCGGCCAGTCGGAAACCTCTTCACGAATCAGGGTGATCAGGGGATGGCGCTCGATCCGCTCGGTCACGAAGGCCGAGAATCCCTCGCGATCGACAGCCAGCGCGCCGCCGGCGGGAACCTTGTGCCGATCTGCGGCCTGAAGGATCAGCGAGCCGAGAGCCCGCATTTCCTGATGCAGCAGGCCAACCGCATTGGTGTCGGGATCATCGGAGCGGAAACTGTTGGAGCAGACCAGTTCCGCCAGCGCCTCGCCCGAATGAGCCTCGGTGCGCCGATGGGGACGCATTTCGTGCAGGATGACGGGAATCCCGGCCTCGGCGGCGGCAAAGGCAGCTTCGCTGCCCGCCAGCCCGCCGCCGATGACGTGGAGGGGTCCTCGATGCGTGTTCATCCGGGCATTGGACGGCAAGCCTGCGCGTGCGTCAAGGGATGGCGGCCTCGGCCACCTCGCGGGAGGCCGGGGGGGCTTCTCTCAACGCATGAACACAGCGGTTCTGGGCTGCGTCCAGAATCATCCGCAACAGATCGGCATAATCGTACCCGCCGAAGCCCGCCATCAGGTTCAGCTTGCCATCCCAGCACCAGCCGGGATTGGGGTTCATTTCCAGAAGCTTGATGGTGCCGGAAGCATCAGCCCGGAAATCGACGCGAGCATAGTCCCTGCAGCCAAGCCGTTCGAAAAGGCGAATGGCCTGATCCGTCATCTGCCGCTGCGTCTCCTCATCGGCCCGTGCCGGGCGGTAGCGAATATCGGTCCAGTAGGGGCTGTCCGGGTTCCATTTCGATTCATAGGCAAGAATCGGCGGGCAGTCTGCGGGAAGGCGGGAATAATCCACCTCAAGGATCGGCAGCACGGTGAACCCAAGGCCTGGATTGCCAATCAACCCGACGGAATATTCGGGACCTGTCAGATATTCCTGCACCAGGATGGCGCGTCCGGGAAAGCTGGAGCGCAGACGGTCGAGCGCCGCCACCGCCTGGGTCGCATCATGAACGATCGAGTCCCGGGTGATGCCGATCGAACTGTCCCCGGTCGCCGGTTTCAGCAG
>JBJHAU010000282.1:0-2433 GCA_050480665.1 Alphaproteobacteria bacterium
CGCTGGCTACGCAAGCATTATCCCGGCGCGGGTTTTGCCGAGCTGCAGAAACTTCTGCGCACCGGCCAGATCAGGGTCGATGGCCACCGGGTCAAGGCGGGGTTCCGATTGCAGCAATCCATGGCTGTCCGCGTGCCGCCGCGCCTTCGCGAAGAGGATGCCGTCCAACCTCGCGCCTCGGCACCCCCTCGTCCCATGCGTGTCGATGTCGCCGAGGCCGAAGCCCTGCGACGCCGTGTTCTGTTCCGCAATCGTGACGTTCTGGCCATCGACAAGCCTGCCGGGCTTGCGGTTCAGGGGGGGACGGGAACCCGTCAGCATCTCGATGGCATGCTGGATGCCTTGCGTTTCGATGCGGACGAGCGGCCGCGCCTCGTGCATCGCCTTGACCGGGATACCTCGGGTGTTCTTCTTCTGGCCCGCAACCGCGAGGCAGCACGCCATCTGACAGCGGCCTTCCGTGCGCGCGAGACCCGCAAGCTCTATCTTGCCGTCACCGCAGGGGTTCCCCGGCCGCGGCAGGGGAAGATCGATCTCTCCCTTGGCAAGGGAGGGGCGGGGCGTGAGCGTATGGTGGCGGACAGCGACGATGCCCGCTCCGCCATCACGCTTTACAGCGTTCTCGACAAGGCGGGAACGCAGGCGGCGCTGGTGGCCCTGATGCCCCTGACCGGGCGCACCCACCAGCTGCGCGCCCATCTTCAGGCGATCGGCACGCCCATTCTCGGCGATGGAAAATACGGCGGCAGGGCGGCCTTTCTTCAGGGCCTTGGCCTTGGCCGTGGCCTGCATCTTCATGCCCGCAGCCTGACCATCACCGATCCCACGGGAGCACGATTGCGGCTGACAGCCCCCCTGCCTTCCGCGATGCAGGAAAGCCTGAAGGCGCTTGGCCTGCATCCGGGGGCGGAGGAAGATCCCTTTCCCTGATTCCCCTGATCCCGCCCGGGGCCTACCGGGCCCAATCGGGCAGCACACCCGGGGCGACGGAGAACATCCACTGAAGCAGGGCGTAGGCCCCCAGCGTGATGATCAGAATGCCTGCAAGGTTCAGAAGGAATCCGGCCCGCGCCATCTGGCCGATCGTCAGGCGATCCGATCCGAAGACAATGGCGTTCGGGGGGGTGGCTACGGGCAACATGAAGGCGCAGCTTGCCGCGAGCGCCGCCGGCACCGCGAACAGAAGCGGGTTTTCCCCAAGGGTGATGGCAAAGGCCGCCATGACCGGCAGAAAGGCTGCCGTGGTTGCGGTGTTGGAGGTCAATTCGGTCAGGAACACGATCACCGCCGTCACGATTAGGATCAGAAGCAGGATGGGCAGGGTGCCGAAGGCCATCAACTGGGCGCCGATCCATTCGGCAAGGCCGCTCGCGGCAATGGCCGAAGCGAGCGTCAGGCCGCCGCCGAACAGGATCAGCACCCCGAAGGGAAGCCGTTTTGCGGTCTCCCAGTTCATCAGGAAGATCCCCCGCCGCAGATCGACCGGAATCAGGAAAGCGAGGATCGCGGCGGTGATGGCAATCACCGTATCGTCCAGCGCCACGCCGGGAAAAAGGGCAGAAAGCCAGGGCCGTCCGACCCAGGCGGCGGCGGTCAGGACGAACAGGGCGGCAATCCGCCTTTCCCCTGGACTCATCGGGCCCTGATTGCGTGCGCGTTCGGCGATCAGGGCCTGGGCCCCTTCGATCCGTTGACCGTGCAGGCGGAAGACCACGCGTGTCGCCAGCCACCAGACGCAGAAAAGAAGAACGACGACAAGCGGAAGCGCAAGGCCCATCCATTCCGCGAAGCCGATGCTGTATCCGTAGTTCTGAACCATGAATCCGGCAAGAAAGGCATTCGGAGGGGTTCCGACCAGGGTTCCCATGCCCCCGATCGAGGCTCCATAGGCGATGGAAAGAAGCAGGGCGGCAGCAAACCCGCCGCCCGGCCCCGAGCAGAGGGCCCCCGGGGCTCCCTCGGCTGTGGTCCGCCGGTTCAACAGGGTCACGATGGACAGGGCGATCGGCAGCATCATCAGGGTTGTCGCGGTGTTCGAAACCCACATGCTGAGGAAGGCGGTTGCCCCCATGAACCCGGCAATCAGCCGATCCATGCGATCGCCGGAAAGCCGCAGGATCACCAGCGCGATCCTTTCGTGAAGGCGCCAGCGTTCCATGGTCAGGGCAATGACAAACCCGCCAAGAAACAGAAAGATCAGGGGGTTGGCATAAGGCGCGGCGGCCTCTCCGATGGGCGCGATTCCCAGCAGGGGAAAGGCCGCAAGGGGGATCAGCGCCGTCGCCGGCAGGGGAATGGCCTCGGTGATCCAGAAAATCGCCATCATCATCCCGACGGCGGCCACGCGCCAGCCTTCGGGGCTCAACCCCTCTGGCGGCGGCAGGGCCATGGCGCCGAAAAAGGTCAGGATTCCAAGCCCCAGACCTGCAAGTC
>JBJHAU010000283.1:0-2432 GCA_050480665.1 Alphaproteobacteria bacterium
CATCATCGGTGCAGATCCTGTCGCAGGTCCTGTCACCGGTTCAGGCGAAGGGGGTGAGCCCCCCTGCGAAACAGACCCGCGCACGTGACTTGAGCTCGTGACTTGAACCTGTGACTTGCGCCCGTGACGTGCGAAGGCCCCTGGGAAGGGTTTGTGGCACACTCTGCGGCACAAATGCCGGCCATGCAACGCCCGGGGCGATCATGGCCGCCGACCCACAGGGGTCCGCACAGGGGTCCGCCGCCGTGACCCCTTTTCCGCAACGGCATGTTCTTCTCGTCATGGGCTCTCTTCCTTGCCGGGAAGGATGATCTGTTCGACCGCCCCGGAATGGAGGAGAGGCTTGACCCCAGGCCGGTTCCGACAAACACTCCCGTCCCTTTCCTCTCTCTTCCGTTCCAGCCGTCCCTGTCCCCTGGCCTTATCCTCGTCTTATCCTTCCCTGACAGGGCCTGTCGGCCCGGATCGCGGGGTCTCCATTGCCGGAAATGCTTCAGAATCTGGGTATGGTCGCCCTGCTGGCCAGCCTGTTCTCCCTTGCCCTTGGCGGCTTTGCCAAGGGTGTGCTCGGTGTTGGCCTGCCCATGGTGACGGTGCCGATCCTGTCCTTGTTCCTGCCGATCCGCGATGTCGTGGCGATCATGTATTTTCCGATCCTCGCCACCAACATCTGGCAGGCGTTCAGCGGGGGATACCTTCTTCTGGCGCTGAAGCGGTTCTGGCCGCTGCTTCTGGTTCTGACGATCCTGGTCTGGGTGGGAACCTTTTCCCTGACCCGGCTCGATGCCGATCTTGTCGCCCTGCTTCTTGGTCTTGCCGTGGCCACCTTCGCCGCCCTGTCGCTGCTGCGCCCGAACCTTCGGATCGCGCCTCGCTGGGAAAAGCCGCTTGGCGTCCTGGCCGGGGCCGCGGCCGGATTCTTCGGCGGGCTGGCGCTGATCGGCGGGCCGCCCGTGATCATGTATTTCGTTGCGCTGCATCTTCGGAAAGAGGAATTCATCGGCTGCATCGGCCTTGTCTATCTGCTGACCCTGATTCCCGCCGGGGTTGCCTATGTGACCCTCGGTGTTCTTCAAACGCATCACATCCTTCCCGGCCTGGCCACGCTGATCCCCGTATGCGCCGCCCTGGCGCTCGGCCAATGGTTGCGCGGATGGCTGAACCAGGAACTGTTCCGCAAGATCCTGCTCGGCTCGATGGTGGTGATCGGGCTCAACCTCGTCCAGCGCGGCCTGTTCTGAGATCGTCCCGCTGGGCAGATCGCCCGACCGCCGGAAACCGCACTCTGCACGGAATAGTTGCAATCGCAATTAAATGCGGCCATACTCTGCCGCACAAGATGCCCGCAAGGCGCACCGCCCATGATCTGCACAGAAACGGACAAGCACGCCCCATACGGGCGCGTTTCACCGGCAGAAGGCGGGCGCAAGGATAAGGCGGGCGCGAACACGAAACGGGAAGGCAGGCGAGACGCCACAGCGTCACGCATCCGGGGAAATCCATGCAGCCGAAAAAACCCATGCCGCATGTTTTCGAGGATCGCTCGATCCCCTTTCTGATGCATCTCATCGTCACCAGGGTGGAGGCGCTGACCAATCGCTGGGCCAGGCCCCTTGGCCTCAGGATCGAAGGTGTCCGCGTCCTGTTCCGGCTTCTGCATCGCGAGCATTCGGTGAACGATCTGGCCCGGATGACCGGCATCGAGATTTCCACCCTTTCGCGCCTTCTCGGCCGGATGGAGCGTCAGGGTCTTCTGACACGCCGCCGCGATCCCGGCGATGGCCGCACGGTGATCGTCGCCCTCACTCCGGAAGGGCTGCGCCTTGCCCGCCAGCATCAGCCTGTCTATTTCCGCGATTACGAGAAGATTCTGCTCGAGTCCTTCAGCCCGGGCGAGTCCTCTGCCCTGCGCGACATGCTGATGCGCATGATCGACAACCTCGCCGCCTCCGACGAGGAAAGAGACCCCCGGCCCGCAGCCCCGCCGCCTCGTCTGGCCAGCGGCTAAGGGGCCCGCCCATGGCTGGCCGAAAGGCCGGCCCGAACTTCCCGACAGAACCTGAAACCTGAGACCCCAAACCCCTTCCCTACCACCCTAACCACGATGGAGCATGACATGGCAAATCAAGGCGCCAACCTCCAGCATCGGTTCGCCTATGACGATCTGCGCGAGTGGATCGCCGAAGCCGACAAGCTGGGAGAAATGCGGTATCTCGACGGCATGAGCTGGGAACGCGATATCGGCATGGTGACGGAGCTTCTTCACCACACCGATCCCGCCCCCTGTGCCCTGTTCGACAAGGTCCCCGGATGCCCCGAGGGCTACCGCGTCCTGACCAACTTCTTCGGCGGCAACCGTCGCGGCATGACGCTGGGCTTTCCCGCCGACTGGGACAAGCTTCGCCTGTCCGAAGGCCTGGCCGAGATCACCG
>JBJHAU010000284.1:0-2396 GCA_050480665.1 Alphaproteobacteria bacterium
GCCCGATACTCAGGCACGGGGCCGGAAGCATCGAACATGTGGCGGCGCGCACGGCCACCGGGGCAGGGTACAGCCATCAGGCCTGCGATCAAACCGTCGTTCGCCTTCATTTTCGTGAAAATTCTGTCAGAGTAGCGCCATGAAGCCATGCGCCCCCCTTGCCCGCCTCGACATCTCCATCCTTCCCCATGGTCATGCCGCCCATGGTCATGACACATCCGCCGCGCATGGCACTATGCTCCCTGGCACGGGATTCCATGGCACGACCCTCGCGGGCTATGCGCTTCTGCTTCGAAGCCGGCCGATCCTGACCCCGTGCGGCCATCCGCTGGTGGTTCCCAGCCAGGCTCTGGCCGAGGCCGTCCGCGATGAGCTTGCCGCCACACCGGCCATCCTGGCCGGACGGGGGCTCGAGGATCCGAAGCGCGCCCCTTTCTGGCGGTTGAGTCAGGCAGGGATCGATCTTGTGGCCGAAGATGATGCCTCTGCCGCGCGCATCCTTCAGGGCCTCCTGCGTCATGCGGAAACCGAACTGGTCTGCCACCGGGTCACCACGCCCGAGCCGCTGGCCGACCGCCAGCGCGCCTTGTGGGATCCTCTTCTTGCCTGGCTCGAAAGCCGTCTCGGAGCCCGCCTCGTCATCACCGATTCCCTGCTGCCCGTGGCGCAGCCGGCCGAGGCGCTGGAGCGGATCGAGGCGCATCTTCGATCCCTTGATCCGATGGCGCTCGCGGCCCTCTCTCTTGCCGTCGGTGCTGCCGGCTCCCTGGTGATCGGTCTTGCCCTGATCGACGGCGCCATCGATCCCGAAACGGCCTTTCAGGCGGCCCTGCTCGAAGAGCTTTACCAGGCGGGCCGCTGGGGAGAGGATGAGGAAGCCGCCCGTGCAAGAGCCGGCCGCCTGGGCGATCTCGAACAGGCCGCAGCGTTCGTGCATCTGTTGAAGGATGGCAGGCAGAGCGCAGCATGAGAATCAACGGAAACCTGTAAGCGCCAACGTAAACCAGAAGGACGGATGATGGTGGAAGAGACGGAGACCATGGCCCTGCATCTTCGCATTCGCGGCAAGGTTCAGGGCGTGTTCTATCGCAAATGGCTGATCGGCGAGGCAGACCGGCGCGGGATTTCCGGCTGGGTGCGCAACCGGGCGGATGGATCGGTCGAAGCCGTCTTGTCGGGAGAGATGGGGGCGGTGCGCGCCCTCGCCGCCGCCTGCCGTCAGGGCCCGCCCCGGGCCGAGGTGCGCGATGTTCTTCAGATTCCGGGCGAGTATCGGCCCGAGAAAGAGGACTTTCCCGGCGGATTCCGCCAGCTTCCCGACCTTTGATCGCGTTTTTGTGCGCCGCCCCTGCTCCCTCTGCTGTCCCTGCGTCGGGGCTTCATGATGGCGTCCACGCTTCGGTGGTGCGACGGAAACGGGCTTCGAAGGTCTGTTTCAGGATCCTGTCGAGGCTGTCCATGTCGGCCTTCACCCCTTCCGCTGCCATCGAGGTCACCCCGTGCTGGCGGATTCCGCAGGGGATGATTCCCTCGAAATGGCGAAGATCGGGGCACAGATTGATCGCCACCCCGTGGTAACTGATCCAGTGGCGAACCCGGACACCGATGGCGGCGATCTTGGCATCGCGCCCGTCAGGGCCCGAAATCCACAGGCCGATCCTGCCGGTTCTTCTTTCCGCCTGCAGACCGAAGGCGGCGAGGGCGGCGATGATCCAGCCTTCGAGGTCGCAGACAAAGGCGCGAACATCCGATCCACGACGCTTCAGGTCGAGCATCACATAGGCCACACGCTGGCCGGGCCCGTGCCAGGTGTAGCGGCCTCCGCGTCCGGTTCGATGGACCGGAAGGCCGCGGGAATCAAGGAGATCGCCATCCTCGGCCGAAGTCCCCGCCGTGTAGAGCGGGGGATGTTCGACCAGCCAGACCTGCTCGCGCCCACCCGCACGGATGCGCTGAACCTCCGCCTCCATGGCGGAGACCATCGGCAGATAGTCCGAAAGGCCTGACACCCTGCGCCACAGGACGGATGGGGCCTCTGCCGGACCGGGCGTATCGGCCATATGGGCCTGCCCGGGCCATGAGGGAACGGTTTTCTGCGTCATCGGATGACCTGATGCTTGTCTCGCGCCAAGCGATTTGCTATTCCCAGACCCCCGGATGACGGTTTCCGGGTCCGGAATGCTCTTATACGTCATTTACGTCATTTCGGTACATGCGGTCGTGGCGGAATTGGTAGACGCGCAGCGTTGAGGTCGCTGTGGGGGAGACCCCGTGGAAGTTCGAGTCTTCTCGACCGCACCATCATTGAACCCGGATCCTTCCTCTTCCCGGAAACATCGCTTGGTCATTGCGGGATCCGTCCCGGATCCCGGGAGCCTCGCCGCGCGGGGCGCGGG
>JBJHAU010000285.1:0-2355 GCA_050480665.1 Alphaproteobacteria bacterium
AAAGGCTCCGGCTGCGGCGATGGCCTCGTCCAGCGCCTCAGGCTCCGTGCGTCCAGAGCTCTTGCGAGGCTTGAAGCCGTGATCGCCATCTTCCAGAACATGCAGCCGGATCGATGGGGACAGCGGATAGCCCGCGATTTCTTCTGGCTTGCCGAAGGGATCGCGGGATCCCTGAAGAATCAGGGCAGGGGTGACAAGCGCCTTCAGCGCCTCGATCCTCGGGGAATCGGGCTTGCCCGGAGCATGGAAGGGGTATCCGAACACGACAAGCCCGCGGGCCTCAAGCGGGTCGGCCAGCATCGAGGCGATCCTGCCACCCATGGATTTCCCGCCAAGGATCAGGCGATCCGGACCAATGGTCCCGGCGATGTCGCGGGCGAGGGCGGCGAAGGATTCGAGCAGCACGGCGGGGCGGTCCGGGGGCCGCTTCCGGCCATCCTTCCGCGTGGCCGCCATGTAGGGAAACTCGAAGCGGAGGACGCGAAATCCCAGCGCGCCGATGCCTTCGGCCATCCGCGCCATGAAGGGCGAATCCATTCCTGCGCCCGCCCCATGGGCAAGCAGCAGGGTCAGCGGGGCCGAGCGCGGCCCGTCAGAGAGACAGGAGTTCGCCATTGGAAGGCGGCGCGGTGGTGACACCGCTGAAGAAATCATGGCCCTTGTCGTCGATCACGATGAAGGCCGGGAAGTTTTCCACCTCGATCTTCCAGACCGCCTCCATTCCAAGCTCCTCGTAATCCAGCACCGACACCTTGCGGATGCAGTCCCGGGCAAGCCGCGCCGCCGGCCCTCCGGTGGAGCCGAGGTGAAAGCCGCCATGGGCCTTGCAGGCCCGCACCACCTGGGCCGAACGATTTCCCTTGGCCAGCATGATCAGCGATCCGCCTGCCGCCTGGAACTGATCGACGTAGGAATCCATCCGTCCCGCAGTGGTCGGCCCGAACGAGCCGGAAGCCATGCCCTGCGGGGTCTTGGCGGGGCCCGCATAATAGACCGGATGGTCCTTCATGTAGGAGGGCATCGGCTTGCCGGCATCGAGCAGGGCCTTGATCCGGGCATGGGCAAGATCGCGGGCGACCACCAGGGTGCCGCTCAGGGACAGGCGGGTCTTGATGGGATGTCGGCTGAGGGTGGCAAGGATATCCTTCATGGGCTGGTTCAGATCGATCTCGACGACATCGCCGCCCAGAGCCGTTTCGTCGATATCGGGCATGAAGCGACCGGGATCGTGCTCCAGCGCCTCAAGAAACAGGCCTTCGGCGGTGATCCGCCCAAGGGCCTGGCGGTCGGCGGAACAGGAAACGCCGATGGCCACCGGCAGGCTGGCGCCATGGCGCGGCAGGCGGATCACCCGCACATCGTGGCAGAAATACTTGCCGCCGAACTGGGCGCCGATACCGGTCTTGCGCGTCAGCTCGTGAACCTTTTCCTCGAGGGCGCGGTCGCGGATCGCATGGCCGAGGGCATTGCCCTCTTCCGGAAGGCCATCCAGATAGCGGCAACTGGCCAGCTTGACGGTCTTGAGCGTCATCTCCGCCGAGGTTCCGCCAACGACGATGGCAAGATGATAGGGCGGGCAGGCGGCGGTGCCGAGGGTACGGATCTTTTCGTCGATGAAGCGCAGAAGGGAGTCCGGATTCAGAAGGGCCGGGGTTTCCTGATAGAAATAGGTCTTGTTGGCCGATCCGCCCCCCTTGGCGATGAAAAGGAAATCGTAGGATTCCCCGGTGCTGGCCATCAGGTCGATCTGGGCGGGCAGGTTGGATCCGGTGTTCACCTCGTCGAACATGCCGCGCGGGGCAAGCTGCGAATAGCGAAGGTTTTCTTCCACATAGGTGCGGAACACCCCCTCGGCGAGCCGCGATTCGTCGTCGCCTGCTGTCAGCACCCGATGCCCGCGCTTGCCGAGGATGATGGCGGTGCCGGTATCCTGGCACATGGGCAGGATGCCGCCCGCGGAAATATTGGCATTCTTCAAAAGCTCGTAGGCGACGAAGCGATCATTCTGGGAGGCTTCGGCATCGTCGAGAATGGTCCGCAGCTGGGCCAGATGCCCCGGCCGCAGGTAATAGGCGATATCATGAAAGGCGGCCCGGGCCAGGGCGGTCAGACCAGCGCCATCGACCTTCAGGAAGCGTTCCCCGTCCATCGTCACCTGGGTCACGTGATCCGAGGAAAGATGCCGCCAGGGGGTATCGCCGGCGGCCAGGGGGTACATCGGCTGGTATTGGAAATCGGCAGTTTCAGACATGAGCAACCATTCGGACTCTGGCCCGACCGGGAAGGCGGGCGGGGTTTGCGGGTAGGGGGGGGCGGGGGGCTTCCCGACAGATGTTTTCCCTGCCGGATCGTCCC
>JBJHAU010000286.1:0-2344 GCA_050480665.1 Alphaproteobacteria bacterium
TTGCTAGGGTCGCCACGGAACACCTTCTGCGCCCTTGCCCCTGATTTCGTTGTCACGGAAGGCATGGACGCCGGATCGGGTTCGGGGATCGTCGCCGTTCGATCCGTTTCCATGAAGGAGTCGCCCATGAACCCGCCTGCCGCGCGGCCTCCGGAAGAATCCTGCGCCGTTCCCGCCACGCTCGAGGAAAGGCTCGATGGGGTGCGGTGCGCCATGAGAGAGGCCCTGGCCGAGGCCGGGCGCGACGGGGATGCGGCGCAACTCGTGGCGGTGAGCAAGGGTCACGACGAAGCGGCGATCAGGGCGGCGCTCGCCGCGGGCCAGCGTCTGTTCGGCGAAAACCGGGTGCAGGAAACCGCAGCAAAATGGCCCGCGCTGCGTGCCGCCTTCCCCGATGCCTGCCTGCACATGATCGGCCCGCTGCAAAGCAACAAGGCAGCGGAAGCCCTTGCCCTGTTCGATGTGATCGAGACGGTGGATCGCCCGAAGCTCGCCGCTGCCCTGCGCCGGGCGCTGGATCGCGACCCCGCCCTGGCCCGCAGGGGGCACCGCTTCCTGGTACAGGTGAATACCGGAGAGGAGCCCCAGAAGGGGGGCGTGGCCCCGCAGGCGTTGCCCGCCTTCCTCGAGGCGCTGCACAGGGATCATCACCTGCCGGTCTGCGGGCTGATGGCGATCCCTCCGGTCGATGAGGATCCGGCGCCGCATTTCGCCCTGCTGGCGAAGCTTGCCGCCCGTCATGGCCTTCGCGAGCTGAGCATGGGAATGAGCGCCGATTTCGAAACGGCGATCCAGTTCGGGGCAACCCTGGTCAGGGTTGGCACCGCGATCTTCGGCGCGCGAAAAGGGGGCGTTCATCCTTCCGGCCCGGGATCGAGCGACAGGGTGTCGCCCGGCTGAAGCCGGTCGAGAAGCGCCGCCATCGCTTCGGGAAACAGGGAGACGCATCCCTCCGTGGGGGCCGGGCCGCCATCTTCCGCCCTGGCGGCCAGATGCAGGAAGATCGCGCTTCCCGATCCGGGGTGCGGCGGATCGTCGTTATGGCCGATCACCACGATCAGATCGTAGAGGGAATCCGCCCGCCACAACCGCTCGGCGCTGGCCCGGTGCGGCAGAAGGACCGGGCGGTTGTAATCCGGATCATGGGGCGCATCGCACCAGCCATCTTCCGGCGTGATGGCTTGCGAGGGAAGGGCAGAGCGAGGCTTCGCTTGCCGGTCCGGACGATAGAGAATCCGGCGCAGGGGAAAGCATCCGGCCGGGCTGGCCCCGTCTCCCTCACGCTTGTCGCGGCGGATGGAGGATCGGCCAAGGCCGCAGGGCAGAACCAGGGAGCCGGCGCGAAGCCATCCCCGCGCCGCGCCGTGGCCAAGCGGTGTCACGCGAATCTGCATGCTCCGCTTATAGCGCGGCACGATCCCGTGAGCCAGCCGCCGCCGTTCGGGATGCGATGTCGGGGATCGCTGTGGCAACGGCCCTAGCGTGCGGCGAACAGCCGTTCCGTCCGGGCATAGAGCCCGGCGGCGGTGCGATACTCGGCCTCGCTGCGCGGTTCAGGGGGCGGATCGCGGTCGATCAGCGCGGCCCAGCCGTGGCTCTTCAGGCTCTCGCGCAGTAGGGGATCGGCGGCAAGCCGGGATTCGGGCGGCAGGATCGGCGGCAGAATCGGTGGCAGAATTGGTGGCAGGAGTGATGAAGGGGTCGGAACGGCGGTGGAGGTTCTGTCCGCCAACGGATCGGCGGGCGGTGTTGCCGCTCGTTCCTGCGCCGCCACAAGAATCGGGCCGGACTCTTCCGGCGAAGGCCGGAACAGGCTTGCCAGGCCGTTGGAAAGATGGCGTCCCGTATCGCGTCCGGAAACCTGTTCGATCACCGTATCGCCGAGGGCCGCAACAAGGCCGATCACCCCGCCGAACAGCGTGCCGCCCACAGCCCGCGCCGCCGGGCTGATGCTGTCGCCGGTGATCTGGCGATAAAGGGTGCCGACCAGCGGAATATGCTGCAACGGGTTGAGGATGCCGAGAAGGTCGGAAAAGCGCGGGCCCTCATCCCCGGCCCAGGGCCGGAACGGGCGCGCCGGTGCTGAAGCCCCGGCCTCGTTCTCAGGCGGCAGGCGGGCAGGCTGGCGGGATTCGGCCACGCCAGCCAGGGTGTCTCCGTGCGAATCGATCATCGGCGGTCTCCGGCGTCCGCGATCCGGGAAAAGGAATCGCCACCGGGCTCACCAACGCCATGGAGATTCGGGGCATCATGGGATGTCATGACCCTTTCGAAGCAAGCTCCGTGCCATGGTCTGAAGGGCGGTTCGAAAGCGGCGAAAGGGCTGTTTCCGGGATCGTTCGGG
>JBJHAU010000287.1:0-2315 GCA_050480665.1 Alphaproteobacteria bacterium
GTTCGATCTTGGTGCCGATCTCTGCGTTCCGGAACCGGAACCGGAGGCCGAAGGGGCCGCCCCTTCGGCGGCGCTTCGGATCACCCCCGCCCAGGTGGCGCGGCTGGAGCGCGAGATCGACATCATGAACGCCCGGCTGGCGCCACTCGATTCCTTCGTTCTGCCGGGGGGAAGCCCTGCGGCTGCGGCCCTGCATCTTGCGCGCACCGTGATCCGCAGGGCCGAAAGGCTGATCTGCCGGCTGGCCCGATCCGAAACGGTGAACCCGCAGGCGATCACCTATGCCAACCGCCTTTCCGATCATCTGTTCGTGATGGCCCGTCACGTGAACGCCGATTCCGAAGGGGATGTGCTGTGGCGGCCCGGCGCCAACCGGGATGATCCCTCCCCCCTGCGTTGACCCCCCTTGCCCACCGCGTTAGAGTGTGGCCCACCTGCGAACAAGGGTATGGAAACGGCGACAAGAGAGGCCATGAGACGCGATCTCACCCTGTCCCGCGCGCCGTGGTTCCATGCCTTCTCTCCCTTCTTCTTTCCGGATGAGGCCTGATGAAGATTCTCGTCGCGATCAAGCGTGTCGTGGATGCCAACGTGAAGGTGCGCGTGCGCCAGGATGGCAGCGGCATCGAGACCGCCAATGTCAAGATGGCGATGAACCCCTTCTGCGAGATCGCCGTGGAACAGGCCATCCGCCTGAAGGAAGAAGGGCTCGCCAGCGAAACCGTTCTGGTGTCCGCCGGGGGCAAGGGGGTGCAGGAAACCCTGCGGAACGGTCTGGCCATGGGCACCGATCGCGCCATCCATATCGAGACAGAGACGCCCCTTGAGCCGCTGGCCGTCGCCAAGCTTCTGGCGGCCGTGGCCACGCGCGAGGAACCGGGCATGATCCTGCTGGGCAAGCAGGCGATCGACGACGATTGCAACCAGACCGGGCAGATGCTGGCCGCCCTTCTGGGCTGGCCCCAGGGCACCTTCGCCTCGAAGATCGTGGTGAACCCGGCGGAGAACGAGGCCCGCATCACCCGCGAGGTGGATGGCGGCCTTGAAACCGTGGCCCTGGCCCTGCCCTGCGTGGTCACCGCCGATCTTCGGCTGAACGAGCCCCGCTACGCCTCCCTTCCCAACATCATGAAGGCCAAGTCGAAGCCCCTGGATGTCCTGACCCCGGATGCCCTGGGTGTCGATCCCACACCGCGTCTGATCACCCTGAAGGTGAGCGAGCCGCCATCCCGCACGGCCGGAGTGAAGCTCGACAATGCGGCGGCGCTGGTCGAGCGCCTGACCTCGGAAGCGGGGGTTCTGTGATGGCCTGTCTTGTCGTTGCCGAACTGGCCGCCCCCGGCACCGGCGCAAACCCGGCGCCGGCCACCCTGTCCTGCATCACCGCCGCCCGTGCCCTGGCGCGCGCCGGAGCGGGAGAGATCACCGTGCTGGCCTGCGGGGCCGAGGCCGCCGCCCTTGCCGGATCGCTGGCCCGGATCGAGGGCATCGACCGTGTCTGGCTGGCAGAGGATGAGGCTCTGGCCCAGGGGCTGGCCGAACCCATGGCCGCCTTTCTGCAGGCGCGTGCCGAAGGCTTCAGCCATATCCTTTTTCCCGCGACCACCTTCGGCAAGAACCTGGCCCCGCGCCTCGCCGCCCTGCTGGACAGCCAGCAGATTTCCGACATCTGCGCGATCGAGGATGCCCGGACCTTCGTACGCCCGATCTATGCCGGCAATGCGCTGGCCACGGTGCAATCCTCCGATCCCGTCAAGGTGATCACCGTGCGGGCCACCGCCTTCGAGGCGGCCTCCAGCGGCTCTGCCTCGGCCCCTGTGGAACCGGTCGGCGGGGCCGAGCCCTTCGCCGGATCCACCTTCCTCGGAGCCGAGCTTTCCCGATCGGAACGCCCCGAGCTGACTGCGGCACGAATCGTCATCTCGGGCGGGCGCGGCATGCAATCGGGCGAGAACTTCACCTTGCTGGAAGAGATCGCCGATCTTCTTGGCGCCGCGGTGGGCGCGTCACGCGCGGCGGTGGATGCCGGATTCGTCCCCAACGACTACCAGGTGGGGCAGACCGGCAAGATCGTGGCCCCCGATCTCTATATCGCGGTCGGCATCTCCGGCGCCATCCAGCACCTTGCCGGGATGAAGGACAGCAAGATCATCGTGGCCATCAACAAGGACGAGGACGCACCGATCTTCCAGGTGGCCGATTACGGGATCGTCGCCGATCTGTTTCAGGTTCTGCCCGAACTGAAGGCCGCGCTGGAAGGCCGCAAGGGCCACTGATCCCCCGCCATCCCCAGACCGGACCGGGTCGGGCCCTTC
>JBJHAU010000288.1:0-2290 GCA_050480665.1 Alphaproteobacteria bacterium
CTCGGCATCTCGATCAGGACCCTGCGCAACAAGCTGAAGCAGTATTCCGATGAAGGCGTGAACGTGCCGACGCCAGGTCTTCTCGACAGGGCCGCCCTGTAACCCTTCACGCGAAACGGGTCAGGATGGGCCATGACCGACAGCAGCCAGACAACCGGAGCCGGCGGCGTTCCAGAGTTTCTCACGGGCTTGTCCAAGCGCGGCGACATCGCGCTGGCGCTCGCCCTTGTCAGCATCCTCGTGGTGCTGATCCTGCCGATGCCCAAATGGCTGCTGGATATTGCCCTGGCGCTGTCCTTCACCTTTTCCGTGCTGATCCTGATGACCGTGCTGTTCATCGCAAGGCCACTGGAATTCAGCGCCTTTCCCACGGTTCTTCTGATCGCCACCATCCTGCGGCTTGCCCTCAACCTGGCTTCCACCCGCCTCATTCTTGCCAATGGTCATGAAGGGGGGGCGGCGGCGGGCAACGTGATCGAAGCCTTCGGCAAGTTCGTGATGGGCGGAAATTTCGTGATCGGCATGATCGTCTTCGGCATTCTGGTGATCGTGAATTTCGTGGTCATCACGAAGGGATCGGGACGAATCGCGGAGGTGGCCGCGCGCTTCTCCCTCGATGCCATGCCCGGCAAGCAGATGGCCATCGATGCTGACCTGTCTGCCGGACTGATCGACGAGTCAGAGGCCCGCCGCCGACGCAAGGATCTGGAAGATGAAAGCACCTTCTTCGGCTCGATGGATGGCGCGGCCAAATTCGTGCGCGGCGATGCCATTGCCGGATTGCTCATCACCTTCATCAATATCGTCGGCGGAATCATCATCGGGGTGGCGCAGCAGGATCTGAGCTTCGGACAGGCAGCCGAAAACTACACCCTGCTTACGGTCGGCGACGGGCTGGTGACACAGATTCCGGCCCTGATCGTTTCCACCGCCGCCGGCATGCTGGTGTCCAAGGCTGGCACCGTCGGTTCCACCGACAAGGCCCTGTTCGCCCAGCTCAGCGATTATCCTTCCGCGCTCGGCCTGTCCGCCGTTCTGATGGCCTCTCTTTCGCTGTTGCCCGGCGTCCCCATGCTTCCCTTCCTGCTGCTTGCTGCGGCGGCAGGCGGGCTGGCCTTCGCGGCAACCCGCAAGCATCATCGACACAGGGCCGAGGCCGAGGCCGAGGCCGAAGCCGAGACCGCCAGGATTCCCCTGCCCGAGGAACCCATCGCGAGCGCCCTTCAGATGGACTACATCCGGCTGGAGCTGGGCTATGGGCTCCTTTCTCTGGTCAATGCGGAATCCGGGCAGCGCCTGACCGACCAGATCAAGGCCTTGCGGCGTCAACTGGCGCAGGAAATGGGCTTCATCCTTCCTTCGGTCCGCATTCAGGACAACATGCAGCTGCCCGCCAACAGCTATGTGGTCAGGATCAAGGAAATCGAGGCCGGACAGGGCGATATCCGCCCCACCATGCTGATGGTCATGGATCCCAAGGGCGAGCCGATTTCCCTCCCGGGCGAGGAAACGGTGGAGCCGACCTTTGGCCTGCCTGCCATGTGGATCGAGGAAGGTCTGCGGGAGGAAGCCGCCTTCAAGGGGCTGACGGTGGTCGATCCCGGAACTGTTGTCACGACACATCTGACCGAGGTCGTGAAGGACAACATGGCCGAACTGCTTTCCTACGCCGAAACCCAGAAGCTTCTGGATGAACTCGAACCCGATCAGCAGAAACTGGTGGCCGACATGGTTCCCAACCAGATCTCGGTCACGGGGATCCAGCGGATCCTTCAGAATCTTCTCGCCGAGGGAATCTCGATTCGCGACCTGCCGACGATCCTTGAGGGGATATCCGAATCCTGCTCCTTCACCGGCAATGTGGGTGTCATGGGCGAGCATGTCCGAAGCCGCCTGAGTCGCCAGATCAGCGACATGGCCAGCAATGGGCGTGGCTACATTCCGCTGATCGCCCTGTCTCCCGAGTGGGAGCAGGAATTCGCCGAAGCCCTGAGCGGAGAAGGCGATGATCGCCAGCTTTCGCTGGCCCCAAGCCGTCTGCAGACGTTTATCGGCGAGGTTCGCACCTTGTTCGAGAGACAGGCGATGATGGGCGAAAACCCGATCCTTCTGACAAGCCCGAGGGTCAGGCCGTTTGTCCGTTCCGTGGTCGAGCGATTCCGCCCCATGACCCTTGTCATGTCACAGAACGAAGTGCATCCCAAGGCACGGATCAAGACCCTGGGGCAGATATGAGTGGGGCAGATATGAGAGGGCCTATCGCGCCCAATTCCGGCAAGGAACCGGGGCC
>JBJHAU010000289.1:0-1472 GCA_050480665.1 Alphaproteobacteria bacterium
GGTCCTTCCTGTTGCCGCGCCCGGTGCCGCGGTCGGGATCACCCACATAGGGTCCGAAGATGTCGGGCGCTGCGGGAACGTAATGAAAGAAGGCCTGCCCGCAGGCCTGCCCGAGAAACACATCGCGCCAGTGCGGGGCAGAACAGCCGGGGTAGAGCATGGCCTCGCCAGGGCGAAGATCGAAGGTGATCGTGCGCGGGTTTGTGGCCCCGGCGGGGGATTCATCAAGGGCATGGATCGGCCAGGTCGAACCTTCCGGAAACAGGGGCCCGTATTCATATCCGAGGCAGATCGATACGCTGACGAAACAGGCTTCCCTGTCCACGTGAATGTCCAGCTTGTCGCCGGCGCCATAGAGCCGGGCATACCAATAGGTATCGAGCAGCGGATAGCCCAGGATCGGGGTGATATGCGCCTTCACCCGCTCTGCCACGAAATCGAGAAAGGGAACCCGGTAATAGCAGACGGCGCTGGGAAACTGGCGGTCGCTTTCGCCGTAACGGCGGATATTGCGCGGGCTGCGCAGCAGATCATGGGCCCGGGCCGCCTCCTCGCCGGTAAGCGGGGCGATCCGGGAAATGGGGACTGGCCAGCGGTCGTATTCGGCAACGATCGGCGGCCTCTTTCCGAAGAAACGCATCAGGGCCTCAGGCGCAGATCCAGGTGACAAGGGAACGGCGGATGCCGGATTCAACCGGCGCCACACGGTGACACAGGCCGGAATCGAAGATGGCGACATCCCCGGCATGGCAGAAATCGGCAAGAGGCGTGCCTACCGTGTTGCGCGGCCCGTTGGGAAACAGCGAAATCTCGAAGGCGCCGCCGGTGAATTCCGAAGAATCGTTGAGAAGAACCGAAACCGAGATCCTGCGCGCCTTGCCGATGAAACGATCGCCGAGCGGCATGTCGTAACGGTTGTAGCTGCGCCGGAAGGTGTCGATGTGCCAGTTGTGGAAATGGCCGCGCCCGTACGAGGTATGCTGGATGTTCTCGCACTCCCAGCCGGGATCGCGGGGAATCCCCGCCTTGACAAGGGCGGCATAGACGATATCGCGGGTCCATGAAAAGGCTTCGGTTCCATAATGGAACCAGCGAAGCAGGCAGAGCCTGGTCGAATAATCATCTTCCTCGACCGTGGTGCCGGGCTCTTCCGGCAGGGCTGCCGCGAAGGCTTCGACCCGGGCGAGATCGGCGGCCGTGAAGCCGCCCTTGACGACATGGTGAAACATCAGGCAGTCCGGTTCTGTTCACGCGCGGGTCTTGCAGGTCTTCAGGGAGCAGGGCTTCAGGAAGAAGATCCCCCACCCGGTGCTCGCGTATCCATCACGATACCGCGCCCGGCCCGCAAGGGAAAGGGGTCTCACCCGAAACCGGCACGGAGGCACGGCGCGGAAAGGGAAAGGCTTCAGCAAGGCTGGCGGGCAGAAGGTTCGGCGGCTGGGTCGGGGTCACCGGCGCTGTCTTTGGCACGT
>JBJHAU010000289.1:1482-2273 GCA_050480665.1 Alphaproteobacteria bacterium
CGTGTGAAGGCGCCGATCCCGGCCAGCCCGGCGATGGCGATGGGGGAAAGCGCCGCAGCGCGGCGTTCGCTGATCCCGCCCAGCGCCAGGATGGCAAGGCCGGGGTAGCGCCGGGCAAGGGTTCGGACAAGGGCGGCAAGCCGGAGCGGGCCGAGGGCGGGGGCGCCGGGATGGCTGTCGGTCGGAAAGATCGGGCTGAGGAGCGCAAGATCCGCCCCGGCACGACCGGCCCGGAACAGCGCCCCCTCGTGATGGCAGGCGGTGGAGATGAGAAACCCCGGCCAGGGCCGGCGGAGCCGTCCGGCACGGGGAATCCGGGCCTCGGGAAGGTGAAGCCCGTGGGCGTGCAGGCGTCGGGCCAGTGCCGCATCGCCTGCGATCAGCACGATCAGGCCGCGCGACCGGCAGGCGCGGACGATGTCTTTCGCAAGGGCAAGGGTTTGCTTGTACAGGGCCATCCGGGCTTCGGCCCGTTCCGCGCGCAACGCTTCGGAGGATGAGGTAAGGTCTAGAAAAGGCGGGGCATTTCTGTCGGAAGCAAGGCGCGGCGGGCGCAGAAGGACCCCGCTTCCACGCGGCAGGTGCGAAAGAAGTGGCCGGGGATCGGCCAGGCGTTCGGGATCGCTCAGCAGCAGAAGCGGCGGGAGACAGCGTTTCGGACGATGACGCTTGCGCCATCGCCGATTGAGCCTTTGCGCCTGCTTTGCTAGGGTCGCCACGGAACACCTTCTGCGCCCTTGCCCCTGATTTCGTTGTCACGGAAGGCATGGACGCCGGATCGGGTTCGGGGA
>JBJHAU010000290.1:0-2236 GCA_050480665.1 Alphaproteobacteria bacterium
GTTGCCAGGCTCTATGCGCTGCGCCGGGCCCTGATCGCACGAGGGTTGTGGGTTCGCCCGTTTGGGCGCATTCTCTACGTCACGCCGGCGTTCATCATCCGTCCCGACGACCTCGATACCCTGATGGCCGGGATGATCGCCGCGCTGGTGGATACGGCGCTTTTGGATACTGCGTAAGCCGGGCTTCCTGCGTCGGGGATGCTCGAAAGGGCAAGGGCTTTCCGCAGCGTCCCCCTTTTCGATCATGGTCTGGTCCCGTCACATACGGGCCTTCGGGAAACGGGGCTTGCGGGTCCGGGTCCGGCCCGGGAGGCCCCATGCCAACGACAAGAGGCCCGAACATCAGAATCTTCGGACAAAACGCGCACGGGACAACAGGATGATGGCAGGCGACAGGACGTCGGCGCAGGCAGAGAGAGGCAACGCGACACCATGAGTTTCGGAACCGGAGGTCTTGGCGCGGGGGGAAATACCCGCACGGCGACCATGCATCGGGGCGGCAGCAAGAACTGGCGGGTTCTGCGGGGCCTTCTGCCCTATCTTCTGCCCTACCGGCTGCACATTCTCGGCTTCCTTGTGGCCCTGGGCCTGGGCGCCGGGGCGGTCCTTGCCATGGGACTCGGCCTGAAATACCTCATCGATGAAGGCTTCAGCCGGGCCAACCCGGCGCTTCTCGATCAGGCGCTGGCGGGTCTGTTTGTCATCGTTCTTGTCATGGGCCTTGCCACCTATGCCCGGTTCTTCCTGATCACCTGGCTGGGGGAAAGGCTGGCCACGGATCTGCGGCGCAACCTGTTCGATCACATCGTCGGGCTGTCGGTGCCCTTTTTCGAGACCGCCAGGACGGGCGAGATCCTCTCGCGTCTGACCACCGACACCACGGTGCTGCAATCCATGGTGGGGTCGTCCGTCTCCATGGCGTTGCGCCATGCGGTGATGCTTGTGGGCGGGCTTGTCATGATGCTGGTGACATCCTTGTCCCTGACGGGGCCGATTGTTCTGATCGTGCCTGCGGTTGTGGTGCCGATCGTTGTTTACGGGCGCCGGGTTCGCAGGCTGTCGCGGCTGTCGCAGGATCATCTTGCCGATACTTCCGGCTTTGCCAATGAATCCCTGAACAATGTGCGGACCGTGCAGGCCTTCAGCCATGAAGCGGCGGATCGTGTCGAGTTCAGCCGCCTTGCCGAGCGCGCCTTCGAGACAGCCATCGCCCGCACCCGGGCGCGGGCCCGGCTCAATTTCGCGGTGATCGTGCTGATGTTCGGTGCCGTCGGGGTGATGGTCTGGATCGGCGGCCACCGGGTTCTGGCCGGAACGGTCACGGCGGGGGAAATGTCCGCCTTCATCTTCTACGCCCTGGTGATGGCCCGCTCGGCGCGTGGCCTTTCGGAGGTCTATGGCGATGTTCAGCGGGCGGCCGGAGCGACAGAGCGGCTTCTGGAGCTGCTGGCGATTCGCGCCGAGATCGTGACCCCGCCCGATCCTTTGCCGCTGCCCGAACCGCCGCAGGGCACCCTGGCCTTCGAATCGGTGGATTTCCGCTATCCGGCGCGCCCCGATACCGAAGCCCTTGCGGATTTCAGCCTGACGATCGACGCCGGCGAGACAGTGGCGCTCGTGGGGCCTTCCGGGGCCGGGAAGACCACGGTGTTCCAGCTGGCCCTGCGGTTCTACGATCCACTCCGTGGCGTGGTGCGGCTGGACGGGATCGATCTGTCTCGTGTCGATCCCGTGGCCGCGCGCCGCCGCATCGGCCTTGTACCCCAGGAGCCGGTGATCTTTGCCGCCAGCGCCGCCGACAACATCCGCTACGGCCGGCCCGAGGCCACCGACGAAGAGGTGCGCGCCGCCGCCGAGGTCGCCGCCGCCACCGAGTTTCTCGATGTGCTGCCCCAGGGCTTCGCCACCTTTCTCGGGGAAAAGGGGATCCGGCTGTCCGGCGGCCAGCGCCAGAGGATCGCCATCGCCCGCGCGGTTCTGCGCAATCCCGCCCTGCTCCTTCTCGACGAGGCCACCAGCGCGCTCGATGCCGCCAACGAGCGGCTGGTGCAGGAAGCGCTGGATCGCCTGATGAAGAGCCGCACGACCCTGATCATTGCCCATCGGCTGGCGACGGTGGTCAATGCCGATCGCATCGTCGTGATGGATCAGGGCCGGATCATCGCCAGCGGCAACCATGCCTCGCTTCTGGAAAGCTGCCCTCTTTATGCCCGTCTGGCGGCGATGCAGTTCGATC
>JBJHAU010000291.1:0-2232 GCA_050480665.1 Alphaproteobacteria bacterium
ACACGGTAGTGTGGCGGTGATGCGATGGCGCAATCCCGCATGGCGACGCCCAAGGGCCGGGCAGGGGTTATAGCCCAAAGCGGCGGCCTCGCCAAGCCTCTGCTGCCCCGGTCTCAGGGCCAGGCGGGATCGGTGGCGAGCACGTGATCAATCCGCGCCACAAGATCGCGCAGATGGAATGGCTTGGAGAGAACCTCCACCCCGCGAAGATCCTGTTCGCGCCCCCGAAGGGCCACGGCGGCAAAGCCGGTGATGAACATCACCTTCAAGGCCGGATGCACGGCACGGGCGCGCGAGGCAAGCTGAAAGCCATCCAGAGAGGGGATCACCACATCGGCCACCAGCATGTCGAAACGGACCGCACGCGCCGCCTCCAGCGCCGCCAGGCCATCACCGGTGGCGAACACCTCATGGCCGGCACGCTCCAGCGCCCGGGCAAGGAACGAACGCAGGGTCGTATCATCTTCTGCCAGCAGAATGCGCGCCATGGCCGCCTTTCATTGCTCGAAGGGTTGTGCTTGCCCTGCCTGTCATTGCCGCATGCGCGGTCTTGTGCACGCACACAGCCCCGTGCGGGCCGACATCTGTACGCCGGCTCCCCGTGCCCCTTCAGCCATAGCCCGGGAGGGTTGCCAAAGGGTAAAACCGGGCCGGAGGGTTCGGCGGATCAACAGCGAGCAGATCAGGGTGTGGATGGATGGTCCGGCGGGTCGGGGCCGGCACGGCCCACAGCTTCATGAGCAGATGACAGGCCCGCGCTTTGTCCCTAGTCTCGCTTCTGATGAACGCCGATCCGCCCGGGGCCGAAAAGGCCACACCTTCCCCCGCCCCGCCCGATGCCGCTGACGAACAGGCGCCGGGTTTCGCCATCGAACGCCCGGCCTGCCAGACCTTGCCCGTGGTGTTCGCCTCGCCGCATAGCGGCACCCGCTATTCGGCCGCCTTCCTTGCTGCCTCGCGGCTGGATCTGCCAAGGCTTCGCCGGTCGGAAGACAGCCATGTGGATACGATCTTCGCCGCCGCCCCGAAGCTGGGCGCGCCCCTGATCAAGGCCCTGTTTCCCCGTGCCTATGTCGATCCCAACCGCGAGCCCTTCGAACTGGACCCGGAGATGTTCGACACGCCCCTTCCGGATGGGGTGATCACCCGCTCGCCGCGAATCGCCGCCGGGCTTGGCACCGTCGCCCGCGTCGTGGCCAGCGGCGAGACCATCTATCGCGGCCTTCTCAGCTTCGAGGAAATCCGCAGAAGGATCGAATCCTGCCACATCCCCTATCATCGCGCCTTGCAGGCCCTGATCGATGAAACCCGCGCCCGCTTCGGCTGGGCCCTGCTGATCGATGGCCATTCCATGCCTTCTGTCGGCGGCCCGATGGATGAGGATCGCGGCGCCAGCCGTGTCGGTTTCGTCCTCGGCGATCGCCACGGCACGGCCTGTGATCTTCGCATCACCGATCATGTCGAGACGATTCTGGGCGCCACAGGCCACCGGATCGCCCGCAACATTCCCTATGCCGGGGGCTACACGACAGCCCATTACGGCAGGCCCGCCGCGGGCGTCCACGCCCTGCAGATCGAGATCAACCGCGCCCTCTACATGGATGAGGAAAGCTACCAGCCAACCACGGGAATGGCCGCCATCATCGCCGCCATCACCGCGCTGATCGACTCCCTCGCCCCCCTGTGCGACGAACTCGGCCTCGGTCGCAAGCACGATCACCACAGCCCGGCGCAAAAGACCGGACAAGGCATCCCCGGTCTCTGACCGCCGCCGCACAATCCCCGAAGCCTTATGACGATCATGGGCGCCCGAGCCCCATGCCGGGATCAATGAGCCGGGATCAGTGGGACGTGACCAGTGGGTGGTGATTGGAAAAACCACGCAAAAAAAAGGGCCGCGAAACGCGGCCCTTAAGTCTAGGGAGGAAACGCCCAAGAAGGGTGTTACACCGGACCCGGAGGCCGGGTGCGAAGGAACCGTCGCACAGGCCCGCCTTTCAGTCAAATGTTTTATATATGAATCCTACAAAATATTTTTTATTCATACTTGGCCTGTGTTCCTACGATTGTCCCGCCCCCGCCGGTTCTGGCATGGGGCTTGCTTCCTCCCTGACCATGACCTCATCATCGATCCGGGCCGCCATGGCTTCCTCCCTCCCCCCTGCGCCCTCTTCTGCCATGCCGCGCATCGTGCTGGCGCATGGGCCTTTCCCCTTCCGCCTTCGGCCAACC
>JBJHAU010000292.1:0-2231 GCA_050480665.1 Alphaproteobacteria bacterium
CCTGGCAATGCGGACAGAAGGGCGACCAGCCCGGACTTTCCCCGCCGCAGGACTCGCACAACCATCGGGGATCGGCGGCGGCCTGCCCGGCCTGCGCCCGGGCCTCGTCGCCGGCGCGCGGATCGCCACTTTCGGCCTCCAGCACGGAAGCGCGCAAGCGCCAGAACCGGGCCGGCAGGGGCAGCTTCAGCGAGGTGTGCAGCGCTTCGGCCTGGCGAAGGTGCCGGCGGGCTTCGCCCCACAGCCTTGCCGCGCTGGCGGTTTCGGCCACGGCCATATGACCTTCCGGGTGATCCGGCGCCCGCTTCACCAGCGCTTCGGCAAGACGCAGGCGGGCAAGGGCAAGGGCCTCTTCCTCTGCGGGCGCGGAATCTGTTCCGCCTTCGGATTCGGCCGTTTCGAGAAGGGCGCGGGCAAGGTCCGGATGGGGCATCCTGACAAAGGCGCGTTCCAGCACCTTGCGGGCGCGCGATGGCGAACCCGCGAGCCGTTCCAGCCTGGCGAGGCGCAGGGCCACAGGCGCCAGATCCGGGGCCGCGCGAACCGCCCGGCGCGCAAGGGTCAGGGCCTCGACCGCAAAACCGCGCGCCTCGGCATCGACGGATTGCTGGTAAAGCAGCACCGCACGATGGCGGGCGGCACGGGGCGGCGCCAGTGCCTTGCGCCGGCGCGCCCGCTTCAACGCGGTCTCCGCTTCCTTCCACAGCCCGGCCTTCACCGCCAGCTCGAACAGTGTTTCCTGCACCCAGGCGGCCCTGGGCTGGAGCGCCGCCGCCCGTTCGGCATAGGCAAGGGCCCGCGCCATGTCGCCCCGCCGACCCGCCTGGATCAGCAAGCCACGCAGGCCGAGAAATTCCGTCTCCGGATCATCCAGCATCGCCCGGAAGCCGGACTCGGCCGCCGCCTCGTCGCCTTCGAGCTGCGCCGCCTGAACCCCCAGCATCCTCGCCACCGGGGCCAGCGAGGGAAAGGCTTCCGCCCGGGCCGAGAACCGGCGGGCGGCAGCAGACTCTCCCGCCGCCAGCGCCACCATGGCACGGCCCAGGGCCCGCGCGGCCCGGGATCGGGTGCGCGCTTCGCGCCAGCGACGAAACCGCCCGGGAAGCCCGGCAAGCCCGAAGACAAGCCCGGCCCCCAGCGCCGTCAGCGCCAGCACAAGGCCAAGGGCCAGCGCCGCAACGGCAAGGCCGGTTTCGAGTTCCCAGCCCAGGGCGACAATCCGCACCGTGCCCGGGCGCGCCGCCAGCCAGCCCGCGCCAAGGGCCACCAGCGCCGCAAGAATCAGAACCAGCACCAGCCGCATCCCCGCCCCCCTAATGCCGCGACGACAGGGCAAGCGCCAGGGCCTTCCGGCTCAGCGCCAGCGCCAGCGCCCGGGCTTCCTGATGCTGCGATGCCGCCTCGCCCAGCGCCGCGATCCGCGATGCGGCGGCCGGATCGCCTGTGACAGCATGAAGCCGGGCGGCCTCCCTTTCGATCCCGGCCGCATCGCCACGATGCACCGCCCGTTCCAGCGCCGCCAGGGCCTCGGCCATGGCTCTGGCCTCATCCGCGTCATGTTCCGGCCCCGGCGCATCCTCCTCCGCCAGGCGGCGCAGCTGCACCAGACCGCCGAGCCAGGACAGCACGGCATCGGTCGCCCCACGGGTGGCGGATGCATCCCCGGGGATCGGTTCCTTGGTTGTCGGAAGGGCGGGCCTTTCCTCCTGATCCTGAGGGCGATCCTGAGGGCGATCCTGAGGGCGATCCTGAGGACGATCCGGCGTCGGGCCGGCTCTCGGCAGGGCGATCAGGGAATCGAGCAGATCGTGGAACCGGGCCGGGCCGGGCACCCCGGTTTCCGAATGGGGGGCAAGCGCGCGAAGCCGCGCGGCCAGCAGAACCCCTTCGCCGCCCTGGGCTTCGAGGCTTTCGATGGCGGGGCCAAGGGCCTCGGCGAAGGGCGCCCCGGCCCGCAGGGACGAGGCCAGCACGGAAAGGATCACGGCCCGGCGAAGGGCCTCGGCCTCGGCCTCTTCCGGCAGGGCGCGCGCCAGCTGATCCTGTTGTGCCTGAACCCGGTGATCGAGCCGATCCAGATCCCGGCGAAGCGCCTCCAGCGCGGACTCCAGACGGCCGGACAGAGCCTCGGGTTCCCCACCATCGGGGCGGGTGAGCGCCTTCACCCGCTCAAGCGCTTCCGCCAGCGATCCGAGCCGGGCCTCGTATCCTGCGAGGGCATCATCAACAGG
>JBJHAU010000293.1:0-2209 GCA_050480665.1 Alphaproteobacteria bacterium
CTGTTCCGGGCATCCTCGAGGCGCCTGACAATCATGGAATCTCTCTTTCGCTTGGTGGGGGGTGTTCAGGGGACAGGGATGGATCATCGGATCCAGGGCGGATCCGGACGGAGGGCGACACAGCGCGGCGCCCCCATGCCGCATGATCCGTGAAGGATCCCGCAAGGCATGGAAGCCCTGTCGGTTCAGGCCGCGGAATGGAGTTTCTTGTCCATCACCTTGCGGACGGCCTCGGACAGGATATCGAGCCCTTCTGCGAGGCTTTCATCGCTGATCGTCAGCGCCGGCAGGCATTTGACAACCTCATCCTGCGGGCCGGAGGTTTCGATGATCAGCCCCGCATCCCATGCCGTTCGGGCAACCTTGTGGGCGTCGGAAGGGTTGGCGAAGCCAAGCCCCTGCATCATGCCCCGTCCCTTGCGCCGCACAAGGTTGGGCGCAAGCCCTGAAACGATCTCGTCCAGCCTTGATCCGAGAAGCTCTCCCTTGCGCCGCACATCCCGGGCGAAGCTGTCATCGGACCAGAAATGGCGCAGGGCGGCGGCAGCCGTCACGAAGGCATGGTTGTTTCCGCGAAAGGTTCCGTTGTGCTCGCCGGGCTTCCACTGATCGATATCGCTGCGCAGGACACAGACCGCAAAGGGAAGCCCGTAGGCGGAAAGCGATTTCGACAAGGTGATGATATCGGGGCGGATTCCCGCCTCGTCGAAGCTGAAGAACTGCCCGGTCCGGCCGCAACCGGCCTGGATGTCATCGACGATCATCAGCATGTCGAATTTCCGGCAGAGGGCTTCGAGACCGCGCAGCCAGGCGAAACGGGCGGCATTGAGACCGCCTTCCCCCTGCACCGTCTCGACAATCACTGCCGCAGGATGATCGATGCCCGACGACTGATCCTGAAGCATCTTCTCGATATAGGTGAGCGTATCCACATCGGCGCCGAGATAGCCGTCATAGGGCATGAAGGTGGTGCCGGTCAGGGGAATGCCCGAAGCATCACGATGATGCGCATTGCCGGTTGCCGCCATGGCGCCAACGGAAACCCCGTGGAATCCGTTCGTGAAGCAGAGGATGTTGTGGCGTTTCTTGACATTGCGCGCAAGCTTCAGGGCGGCTTCCACCGCATTGGTGCCGGTCGGGCCGGTGAACTGCACCACCACATCCATCTTGCGCGGCTCGAAGATCAGCTCGTTCATCGCGGCAAGGAAGGATTCCTTGGCCACGGTGTGAAGATCGAGACCCATGGTGACCCCGTTGCCCTGGATGTACTCGACCAAGGCCTCGCGGATGACCGGATGATTATGCCCGTAGTTCAGGCTTCCCGCGCCGGAGAGGAAATCGAGATAGACCCCGCCGTCCCGATCATAAAGATAGGATCCCTCGGCCTTTTCGAAGACGACGGGGAAATTCCGCGCATAGGACTGGACCTCGGATTCGAGATTTTCGAAAACCCGGGTATCCGCGTCCTCCGAAGGCGCTGTGATTTCGACATTCTCGTTCATCTTGCTCTCGCTTGGTTGAGGGTCTCGGGAAACAGGGTTTCAACTCAGTCATACAGGGGCTCTGCTTGTGGATCCCTTGGGATCCCCTGGAGATGCAGATCCCGTGCGGATTGCGTCACGGATTCCATGACGGATGCCATGACGGCTTCATCCGGCCAGAGCCTTCTTCCGGTTCATGAGGCCGGCGGCCTTGAAGGGACCGATGGTGATCTGCCATTCGGAACCATGGCTGCCCCCGAAATGGACATCGCGATCAAACAGCGGTTCGCGCCGCTCCTTCGCATCCCAACGCCGGGCCAGGGATTCGAACAGCTTCCATGAGGCGGTGTTGTCGCCGGTGATCGTCGCCTCAAGATGGGTGATATCCGCGTTGCAGCGCCTTTCAAGGACGGATTCGATCAGCCTTCGGGCAAGGCCCTGACCGCGATGGCTTCGGGCAATGGCCACCTGCCAGACGAACAGGGTCTCCGGTCGTTCGGGCGGGCGATAGCCGGACAGAAACCCGACAGGGGCCGTATCCTTTCCGGCAGAATCCTCTCCCGCCGACTCGGCCAGGGCACAGGTTGCCGCAAAATGCGTGCATTGCAGAAGATTGCAATACAGGGAATTGGGATCCAGGGGGGGGCAGGCCTCGATCAAGCGATGCACGGCGAGTCCATCCCGATCGGGCGGGGGCGGCAATGTCAGGAGCTGATCGTGATCGGAGT
>JBJHAU010000294.1:0-2209 GCA_050480665.1 Alphaproteobacteria bacterium
TCTGAAGATCAGCCCGGGCCACAAGATTCCTGCCCTGGTGGATCACGACGGCCCCGGCGGGCAGCCTGTTACCCTTTGCGAATCCGGCGCGATCCTGAAATATGTCGGCGAAAAATCGGCCACCGGGCTGTATCCGGAAGAACCGCGCGAACGGCTTCGTGTCGATCAGTGGCTGTTCTATGCCAGCGCCACCTGGACCACGCTGGCCCAGCAATACGGCTATTTCTGGAAACGCGCTCCGGAAGATGTGCCCCATGCCAAGGCCTATTACGATTCGCTTCTGCGCGACATGCTCGCAACCTTCGACCGGCAGCTTGGCGAGACCCCCTATCTTGCGGGCGAACGGTTCTCGGTCGCCGACATCGCCGCCTATGCCGATGTGCACATGCACGGGGCCGAAGGAATCGGGCTTGGGGATTGGCCCCATGTCCGCCGCTGGCACGATGCCATCGCCGCACGCCCCGCAACGCAGCGGGCCTGGCAACCCTTTGCCTGAGAGCGCAGGATCGAGGCAAGCCACCCCCCAACACTCCTGACGGAGAATGCCGCACCGAAAGGAGCCACGCTTCATGGCCGTTCCGCAGAAGACCAGCAAGGCGCTTCAGGCTCTCGCCCCGTGGCGCTGGCTTGTGCCGCTGATCTATCTCGGCTTCGGCATTGCGTGGATCCTGGGCGGCGCCTTTCTTCATGAAGCGCGGTTCGGCCCGACGCCCGGCCTGTGGCTGGAAATCGGCAAGGGATTTCTGTTTGTCGGCCTCAGCGCGCTGCTGCTTCTGGGCATGCTGCATTACCTTCACAGACGCGTGCAGCCCCATGATCCGGACAATGGCATGGCGGTCACCGTCAGGCTTCACCCTCGCGAACAGCCGCCGGAGGAAGCACGGCTCCAGCGGCGGGTCTGGAGTGTTCTCGCCATCCTTGGTCTGCTGGTGGCCCTCCTTCTTGGCCGGGGGCTTTACGGAATCCATCGCGATACCGTGGATGAGGCAGAGCGCAGTTCCAAGGCGCTGGTTTCGATCGTTGCGGCACAGACCGCCCACGGCTTCACCATGACCGCCCAACTGATGGACCGTATCGCCAGGGGTATCGATACCCTCGATCTGCGCCTTACCCCGATCGAGGCGGATACCCCGCTGCCCTGGCCTTTGGCCACCATCGCCGAACATGCCCCGCAGATTCCCGGGATCGAAGGCTTCCTCGTGATCGATCGCAACATGCGGATCGCTGTCTCCTGGCCACCGGAGCTTGCCGGGCTCGATGTTGCGGAGCGGCCCTATCTTCGCGCCCTACGCGAGGATCCCGACCCCGAATCGGCGGCCCGGATCCGGGTCAGCCATCCCTTCCTTCATGTGTTGACCGGCGAATGGATCGTCGGGCTGAGCCGGTCGCTGATCGACACCGATGGCGGCTTTCGCGGCGCCGTGGTCGCAGGCCTGACAGCCCGCCATATCGGCGAAGCCTGGGAGGGTCTCGATCTCGGTTTGGAAGGAAGCCTTTCGCTGTTCATGGCCGATGGCACCATGCTGATGCGCTCGCCCTATCTGCCCGACGAGATTGGCGAGAATTTCGCCGATTCCCTGCGGCTTGAAACCCGGTTCAACGGGCCGGGGCCGCACGCGGTCTGGGAAACGAGCCCGATCGACGGGCGCGAAAGGCTTTTCGCCTACACCACCCTTCCCGGATGGCCGGACATGATCCTTCTTCTGGGCCGATCACGCGCAGAAGTCCTTGCCCCCGTTCATCGCCTCGCCCTGCTGGCCGGCAGCGGCCTTGCCGGATTATCCGCCCTCGCCCTGCTGTTCAGCGGCCTGTTCGTCATGGAGTTGCGCCGCCGTGCCCGCGCCCGCCTTGCCATGGAAAACCTGGCCCGCTTTCCGCTTGAAAACCCGAACCCCGTGTTCCGCCTGAACGAGGATGGTACGCCCTCTTTCGCCAATCCCGGCGGCAAGGCCCTGCTGGACAGCCTTCCCGGCGGCAGGACTGGTGGCCTGTGGCAGGATCTTGCCCGGCGGGCTTCCATGGATGAGGGCGCACGGCAGTTCATCCATCACATGGACAGCCGATGCTTTACCGTAACGGTCGCCCCCGGGGCTGAAGGGGATGCCGGGCTCTACCTGACCGACATCACCGCCCTCGCCGAAAGGGAGCGGAAACTGTCCAGCATCACCCGCGCCCTTCGCACCCTGGTTGCCGCCGATCAGGTCTACCC
>JBJHAU010000295.1:0-2188 GCA_050480665.1 Alphaproteobacteria bacterium
CACCGATCTTCGCCACGACTGGACCGTGGAAGAGGCTCTGGCCCTTCTGGCCCTGCCCTTCAACGATCTTCTGTTCCGGGCTCACAGCCTGCATCGCCGGTATTTCGATCCCAACCGGGTGCAGTTCTCGACCCTGCTCAACATCAAGGATGGCGGTTGTCCCGAGGATTGCAGCTACTGCGCCCAGTCCTCGCGTTACGACACCCCCCTCAAGGCGGCGAAGCTGATGTCCCGCGAGGCGGTGCTCGATGCCGCAAGAGCGGCCCGCGATGCCGGGGCCGGACGCTTCTGCATGGGCGCCGCCTGGCGGTCGCCGAAGGATCGCGACATGGATGCGATCTCTGCCATCATCGCCGATGTTCGCGCTCTCGGTCTCGAGACCTGCGCCACCCTTGGCATGCTGACCGCGGCCCAGGCGGCGCGGTTGAAGGCGGCGGGGCTCGATTACTACAACCACAATCTCGATACCTCCGAAGCCTATTACGGCCAGATCATCACGACCCGCAGCTATCAGGATCGGCTTGAAACCCTGGCCCATGTTCGCGAGGCCGGGCTGAAGGTCTGCTGCGGCGGGATTCTCGGCCTCGGGGAAGGGGCCGAGGATCGGGCTTCGATGCTTGTCACCCTTGCCAATCTTCCGGTTCATCCCGAATCGGTGCCCATCAATCTTCTGGTGCGGGTGGAAGGCACCCCGCTGTCGGACGCGGCCCCCGTCGATCCCCTGGATTTCATCCGGGTGGTGGCGCTGGCCCGGATCCTGATGCCGGCCAGCCATGTGCGCTTTGCTGCGGGCCGTCTTGGCACCGACGATGCCCTTCAGGCGCTCGCCTTCTTTGCCGGGGCCAATTCCATCTTCTACGGCGACAGGCTGCTGACCACGCCCAACCCCGAAGGGGACGAGGATCGCTCCCTTCTGGCCCGGCTCGGGATGCAGGCAGAAGGGGCCGGATGACAGGCCCCGGCGCCGGAACGGGCCCCGATCTTTCCTCGATCTGGCTTCCCTACACCCAGATGGGGCTGGAGCCCCCGCCGCTTCTTGCCTCTTCCACCGATGGCGTGCGTATCCATCTTGCCGACGGCCGCTGCCTTCTCGACGGCACCGCGTCATGGTGGACAGCCTGCCATGGCTACAACCATCCCCACATCGTTGATTCCCTGAGGAGCCAGGCGGCGCGGATGCCGCATCTCATGTTCGGTGGTCTGGTGCATGAGGGTGCCTTGCGCCTTGCCGAACGGCTGACCAGAATCGCACCCGGCCGGCTTTCGCGCGTGTTCTTTTCCGATTCCGGTTCCACTGCGGTGGAGGTGGCGCTCAAGCTCGCCATCCAGGCGGCACGCAATCGCGGCGAGCCGGAGCGGACCCGGATCCTGTCGTTTCGCGGGGCCTATCACGGGGACACCATGGGCGCGATGAGCGTTGCCGATCCCGAGGAAGGGTTTCACCGCGTCTTCAACCATGCCCTGCCCCGTCAGGTGCTGGCGGATCTTCCCCGGGACGAAGCCTCGCACGCCGCCTATGCCGCGCTGCTCGACCGCGAGGGGCCGGGGCTGGCGGCGGTGATCGTCGAGCCGCTGGTGCAGGGCGGCGGCGGCATGATCTTTCACGACACGGCGACGCTTCGGCGGGTTGCCGGGGAAGCGCAATCGCGGGGGATCGCGCTGATCGCCGATGAAGTGTTCACGGGTTTCGGGCGCACCGGCAGCCTGTTCGCCTGCGCCCAGGCCGGGGTGGAACCGGATCTTCTCTGCCTGTCCAAGGCGCTGACAGGCGGGGCCATCGGCCTTGGGGCGACCCTCGCCAGCCCCTCGATCTTCGAGGCCTTTCTGTCCGACAGCCTGGACGATGCCTTCATGCACGGGCCGACCTACATGGCCAATCCGCTGGCCTGCGCCGCGGCCAACGCGTCTCTCGACCTGTTCGAGACCGAACCAAGGCTCGAGCAGGTGGCGGCGATCTCGGCCCGGCTTCGCCACGGGCTGGAGGACGCCAGGACTCTGCCCGGCATCCGCGATGTTCGGGTTCTCGGCGCCATCGGCGTGATCGAACTCGAGACCGTTCCGGTTGCCAGGCTCTATGCGCTGCGCCGGGCCCTGATCGCACGAGGGTTGTGGGTTCGCCCGTTTGGGCGCATTCTCTACGTCACGCCGGCGTTCATCATCCGTCCCGACGACCTCGATACCCTGATGG
>JBJHAU010000296.1:0-2178 GCA_050480665.1 Alphaproteobacteria bacterium
ACGATATCGTTTCCGCAGCGCGCCAATGCGTCCGGGATGCGCTCGACGGGAGCCTCGATCCGGAACAGCTGGATGAACAGGCCTTTGCCGCACGTCTGTCCACGGCCGGGCTGCCCGATCCGGATCTGGTGATCCGTTCTTCCGGTGAACAGAGGCTTTCCAATTTCCTGCTCTGGGAATGCGCCTATACCGAATTTGTCTTTTCCCCGACCCTCTGGCCCGATTTCGGCAAGGATGACCTGGACCGGGCCATCGAGGATTACAGCCGGCGCGAAAGGCGCTATGGCGCATCCGGTGCCTGAACCCCGTTTCCCTCAGATCGTTCGCCGCAGCCTTGCCGCCATCATTCTGATCCCGGTCGTTCTTGGGGCCGTGATTCTGGGCGGTTGGGTTCTTGTCCTGCTGGCGCTGGGCATCGGGGTGTTGATGGTGCAGGAGTGGTCGGCCCTGTGCCGGGCCGGGCTTCCTGCCGATCCTGATGTCCGCAAGGCGCGGATCGGGGCAGGGCTCGCCCTTCATGCCGCGGTGATTCTCCCGGTTCTGCTTGCCTTGCCGCGCATGGGGCTTGCGGAAGCCATGCCGGGACAGATCGGCGTGGTCGGGCCTGTGGCGGTCACGTGTCTTGCGATCGTCGCGGCGGGCGGCCTTGGTGCAGCCTTCCTGTTCGCCGGAGCTCCCTGGAGACGGCGTCTCCTGTTCGGTTTCGGCAGTCCCTACATCGCGATTCCGCTGCTTTCGCTGCTATGGCTTGCCTCTCATCCTGAGGCGGGAGGCCCGGTGGTGATCTGGCTTCTGGCGACGGTCTGGCTGACCGATAGCGGGGCCTATGGTGCCGGAAAATGGTTCGGCGGCCCCAGGCTTGCGCCTGCCATCAGCCCGAACAAGACCTGGGCGGGGCTTTGCGGCGGCATGATGCTTTCCGCCGCCGCCGCCCTGCTTTACGCCGTCGCGGCCGGGCTCGGGTCATGGGCTTCCTTCATTGTCCTGACGATTGTCGTCTCGGGGCTGTCCCAGCTCGGCGATCTCTTCGAATCGGCGATCAAGCGTCGGCTCGGGGTCAAGGATTCCGGAACCCTGATCCCGGGGCATGGTGGCCTGTTCGACAGGCTCGACGGGCTTCTGCCGGTTCTTCCCGCCGTCGCTTTGCTGTATCTTGTCGGGGGCGGTGGCATGATTCCGCCCTTGTGGGGTGGATGATGTGGATGATGAAGGATATGGCCAGGCGACGCCTGACGATTCTCGGCTCGACGGGATCCATCGGTTGCAACACGCTGGATCTTGTCGGGCGTGATGCTGATCGCTACAGCCTTGTGGCGCTTACGGCGCACAGCAATGTGGATCTTCTGATCCGCCAGGCTCGCGCCTTCCGGCCAAGCCTCGCGGTGATTGCCGACGCCTCCCTGCACGACCGGTTGAAGGAGGGGCTAGCCGATACCAACATTGCCGTGGCTTCGGGCCCGCAGGCGGTGAACGAAGCCGCCAGCCTTCCCGCAGACTGGATCATGGCCGCCATCGTCGGCGCGGCAGGGCTGGAGCCGACCGTTACCGCTGCCCGCCAGGGGACGACCGTGGCGTTGGCCAACAAGGAGTGCCTGGTGTGTGCCGGGTCAGTCCTGCTTGATGAGGTCTCGAAGAGTGGCGCCGTCCTCCTGCCGGTCGATTCCGAGCACAGCGCAATCTTTCAGGTCTTCGACTTCGACAATGCGGCCATGGTCGATCGCATTATCCTGACCGCTTCGGGGGGGCCGTTCCTCGGGAACACCCTTGAAGAGATGTCCTCGGTCACCCCGGAACAGGCGGTGGCACACCCCAACTGGGACATGGGCGCCAAGATTTCCGTCGATTCCGCAACCATGATGAACAAGGGGCTGGAACTGATCGAGGCCAACTATCTGTTTCCCGTCGCCGAAGACAGGATCGAGATCCTGGTGCATCCGCAATCGGTGGTGCATTCCCTTGTCGGCTATCGCGACGGTTCGGTGCTGGCTCAACTCGGGGTTCCCGACATGCGGACCCCGATCGCCTATGCCCTGGCATGGCCCCGGCGCGGCGTTTCGCCTGCGGCCCGGCTCGATCTGGCCGCCATCGGCACGTTAAGTTTCCTTCCTCCCGATCCTATTCGCTTTCCGGCCCTTCTATTGGCCAGAGAATCCTTGAAAACGGGCGGTTTGGCTCCTA
>JBJHAU010000297.1:0-1451 GCA_050480665.1 Alphaproteobacteria bacterium
GTTGATCGCCGTTCTGGGAAGCTACGGGGCGATCTGGGCGTTGGGCCTCTATGCCGGGATTTCCGCTCTGCTGATGCTGCTGGTCCTGTGGCTTGCCGCCGGGCGGTGGAGGAGGGAGTCATGAGCCTCACGCGACGCACCCTGTTGATGGCCACCGCCGGGGCGATGGTTCTGGCCGCCCTTCCGCCGTCGGGGCGTGCCGCGCCCGCACGCCCGCGCATCACCATGCTTCTGTGGCGTGGCGAGATGGAGGTGGAGCAGGGCTTTCGCGAGGAGCTTGCCGATCTGGGGATAGAGGCCCGCATCACCGTGATCGACATGGCCCGAAACCTTTCGAACCTTCCTGCCGCGCTGGAGGCGATCCGCGCCGATTCGCCCGATCTCGTCTACACCTGGGGAACCGGGATCACGCTTGGCACCGTGGGGCGTTGGGATGCGGTGGACCCGGCCCGACACCTGACCGAGATTCCGGTTCTCTTCACCATGGTCGCGGCCCCCTGGGCCACCGGGATCGCGCCCCCCCCGGGCCAGACACGGCCGAACGTGACGGGAACGACGCATATCGCCCCGCTTTCCGCCCAGATCGCCGCGATCCGGGCCTACCGGCCGACAAGGGCCATCGGCATCGTCTACAACCCTGAAGAGCCCAACTCGGTCAGCAATGTGGCCGAGCTCCGGTCGCTTTCCCGGCGTCTCGATTTCACCCTGCTCGAGGCCCCGATCCCGGGAGGAAGTTCGGCCGATCCCGCGATCATCGACAGCCTGGTGGCGAATCTCGCCCGGGATGGCGCGCAGGTGCTTTATCTTGGACCCGACAATTTCGTGGGCGCGCACCGTCATCGCCTGACCGAGGCCGGGTTCGTCCATGGCCTTCCCACCTTCACCGCGACGGAGCTTGAAATCCGCGATGGCGATGCCCTGTTCGGGCTGGTCAGCCGCTATGATCAGGTTGGCCGCCTCACCGCGCGCAAGGCGCGTGCCATTCTGGTCGAGGGAACCCCGCCCGGCGCCATTCCGGTGGAAACACTGGAACGCTTCTCCTATATCGTGCGCATGAACAGTGCCCGCCGTCTCGATCTCTTTCCTCCCCTTCCTTTGCTCGACTATGCCGAGGTGATCCCATGAGCCGTATCCGGCGTCTTTCGGAAGATCATCTGACGGCGATTCTGGCCCTGCATCGCGCTGCCGCCGCGACCATGCCGCCGGGGCTCATGGCCGATGATGGCGAAGCCTTTTTTGCAGATCACATCCATCGCCTGGGCCGCACCTACGGGATGTTCGAAGAGGGCCGTCTGGTGGCCTATGGGGTGCTTGGGCTTCCGCTGGCGGATAGTCCCAATTTCGGTGTCGACCACGCCCTGAACGGCGAGACGCTCTCCCTCGTTGCCCATATTGATGGATGCGTGGTCGCGGATTCCGCACGGGGGCGGGGATTGCAAAGAGCCCTGATC
>JBJHAU010000297.1:1461-2165 GCA_050480665.1 Alphaproteobacteria bacterium
GCTCTGATCCGCTACCGCATGGCCGAGGCCGAGCGTCAGGGGCGCAGCATTTTTCTGTCGACCGCAGCGCCCGGGAACCGGGCCAGCCTGGCCAATCTTCTGGCCTGCGGCCTGACAATTCGGGGTTTGGCGGACAAGTTCGGCGGCGTGCGCTTCCTGTTGCGTCGTGATGTGGATGTTCCGCTGAACATACGTCCGGGCGCCGAAGAATGGTTGGGGATGGAAGATCTGGCGGCGCATCGTGCCGTTCTGGATCGGGGCCTGATCGGCTGGCGCCTGAATGGCGACGGGACTGCCCTCGGCTATGCGCCCGTTTCCGAAACCGAAGCGGAGCCCGTGACAGACGATCCCGAACCCACCGATCCTTCCCACGGACATGATGTCGAGGCGCGGCTGCGCCGGGCCGAGGGCATGGCCATCATCGAACGCCATGTCGGACTTGCCGGGGTCGGCGGGCTGGTGCCGCTGGCGGCGCTGGACATGGCGGCGGTCATGACGGCCAACCTGTCGATGGTCCGGGCTCTGGCGGCCCTTCATGGCCGCAAGGCCAACCTTTCGGAAGCCCGCACGGTGATTCTGGCAGTGGTGGCGGGTCTGGTGCCCAGCGGGGTCGGCGCGTTGACCGTAGCCGCCCTGGCCCGTGCGGTGCCGGGGGCGCTCCTGTTCGGGATGGCCACCGGTTCGGTCTCGGCCATGGCGGTGAC
>JBJHAU010000298.1:0-2142 GCA_050480665.1 Alphaproteobacteria bacterium
CAGCTTCAGCATGGCATACAGAAGGCGCCGATGAACGGGTTTCAGCCCATCGCGCACATCGGGAAGGGAGCGCGCCATGATGGTCGAAAGCGCATAGGCGAGGTAGCGTTCCTCGAGCGCCTCGGCAAGGGGGGTATCACGAATCTCGGTCAGGGTCTTGGACATCGGGGATCCATGAATGGGGATCGGAGATCCATGAAAGGGAATCAAGGAACGGGCAAGCGCCACACAAGCGCAACAAGGGCCATGGCACAGCCCTTTGCCACAACATAGAGTAGCCTATTTCACGAAGGCTTCAACCAGTCGTGTTCGCGGGTCCGGAATCCCCTGCCCCTTGTGGGCATAATGATGCAAGGCAAGGAAATGTCCGATCAGGCGCAGAGCGGCCAGGAAATCTTCGCGGCTCCGGGGCTCCGGATCCATGCCCGGACGCAGGAAAGGTGGCAGGGGAAGCAGGCGATCCGCCCAGGGCGCCCCGGCCGAGGCTGAAACGGCGCGGCCCGACTTCGGCGAGACATAGGCAAGATCGGTGGTCGATCCCGTGGCCGCACACCGCCCGAGCTCCAGCCCGAACCCGAACCGGGCAAGCAGGCCCAACTCCCAGATGGTATAGGCCCCGGCCCAGGAAGGAAGGGCCCCGATTGTCCTTTCGGCAGACAGGGCGGTGAACAGGGCAAGGGTTTCGCCCAGCAGCCCGGGCTGGGGATCGCGATCGGCAAGCCCGCCCTCAAGTAACCCTAAGGCCGAACACAGGGCCTTCAGCCCCAGGGGCGAATCCAGAAGGGTGGCCGCATGGTCGCAGAGCGGATCGAGGGTCAGACTGCCAAGCTGTTCTGCCAGCCGCCCGCGCCATGCGGCAGCAACATGATTGCCGGGTTGAAGCATCGCCCTTCGACGGCGCGACTGCCCCCCGCGCACCAGGCCGGCATGACGGCCGTGCTCTGCGGTCAGCAGCGTCACGATGGCGGACGTTTCCCCATGCGGACGCACCGAAAGGATCAGCCCTTCATCCCGCCATTCCATGAGTCCGCCTCCCCGGACATCGACCCGAACGACAAAAGGATCGGCATTTGCAGTACCTCTTCAGGTTTTGGTCACCATTTCCCCGCACCATGAGGCACGGAAGGATTCATGCCCGGAAAGGGCAAGGACTGGGGGATCCCGTGGAAAAATTACCATTGGAAAAGGTGACTGTCGTCCTGTTCAATCCGGCAGGGCCGATGCGCGCCACGCTGCGCGATGCCCTGCTTTCAGTCGGGTTTCGCAACATTCATGATTTCGCCAGCATCGAGCGGACACGGCAGGCCATTGCCGATCATGGGCCCGATGTCCTGTTCCTCGATCTCGATTCGGACAAGGACGGGGTATGCCGCCTGTCGCGCGAGATCCGCAAGGGAGGGCTGCACCGCGATCCCTACGCCATCATCATCGCCCTCTCCTGGCAGCCCTATCGGGGACGCATCAATTCCAGCATGGAAGCAGGCATCGACGATCTGATCACCATGCCGCTGTCGCTGCAACTGATCCGCGACCGGATCATGAACCTGATCCAGAACCGAAAACCCTTCATCGTGACCCCAAGCTACATCGGTCCGGACCGGCGATCCTCGGGCGACAGGGTTTCCGACGACATGATCGGCACCATTGCCGTTCCCAACGGCCTTCGCTTCAAGGCCACCGGCGATATGGATGCCGAGCCGAGGCGCGATGTAATCCGCGAGATTCAGGAGCGGATCCAGACTCATCGTATCGGTCGCCATGCCCAGAAGATCATCTGGCTGATCGATCGCACGGGCGATCCCCAGGGCGTGGGACGCCTTCGTCATGGCCGCGACGGGATAGGGCTCCGGCAATGCCTCGACGAGATCTCGAACCTGCTCGATGTTCTTGAGCGGGCCTGTGCCGCCCTTGACCTTGAATCCCTGGAAGCGCTTTGCCACTCCATGAGGCGCCTTCACGGACATCTGCGCAAGTCCCACACCCCCCGCATGATGGAACTGATGCGTCTTCATGCCCATGCCTTCATCGCCGCCCTGATGGATCATGAGGGCGCGGCCGAGATCGTGATCGAGGCCTTGAACGAAGCCACCGGGCTTCTGGCCCGGGAAACGCATCCAGCCTGAGCGGGATCCCCCCAAAAGG
>JBJHAU010000299.1:0-2141 GCA_050480665.1 Alphaproteobacteria bacterium
GCAGCCCTCAAGGCCACTGGACCAGCGCAAACCGGCAAACATCTGCCGTCGCAGGTGACGGGGAAGACGGGCTTCCGGCCTGAGGGTGCAGCCGAAGTTGACACCCGGATGCTCCATCAGATGCTGGCCAACGCCCGGCCTGTCGGCGATCACCGGGATTCCCATGTCCGACAGGGCCTGACCCGGGCCGATCCCCGACCGCATCAGAAAGGCCGGGGAATGGATCGCCCCAAGGCTGACCACGATTTCGCGGCCGCGAAACGTTCTTAAGCCTCCCTCCCGGGATACCCGAACGCCAGTGGCCTTTTTCCCCTCGAAAACAATAGATTGCGCAACAGTCTTTCCAATAATTGTGAGATTTTTACGGGCACGGACCTCGGCGTTCAGATAGCCCATGGCGGCCGACATCCGGCGGTCGCCCACATTGGCATAGGGCACGGGGAAATATCCGTCGTCGAACACGCCGTTCTGATCGTGAAGATTGCGATAGCCCTGATCGGCGATGGCCTCCATCACGCCGCGGCAGAAGCCCGGCCATTCATCCTCGAACCATCGTCTGAGGCCGATCGGCCCGTCCTGACCATGCAGCGGCCCCTGGAAATCGTGATCCGTCTCCAGGCGACGAAAGGCCGGAAGAACCCCTTCCCAGTCCCAGCCGACGGCCCCCCGTGCGGCCCAATCGTCGTAATCCGACGGCAGACCGCGATTGGAGGCCATGCCGTTGATCGACGAGCCTCCGCCGATCACCCTGCCCTGGGCATATCGCCTGCGTGGCCGGCTGTCCGGGGCGTTGGACGGGCGCGGCAGGAAGGTGGCCGCAAGGCCGGGCCAGGTGAAACGCGGATTGGAATGGGCGGTTCCGGCGAAGCTGTCGCAGATCTCGGGGGGTTCTTCTCCGGGGTTGAAATCCTCTCCGGCCTCAAGGAGCAGGACAGTTCTTTCCGGATCTTCGCTCAATCTGCCAGCCAGGACGCAGCCTGCACTGCCCCCACCGATGATGATGGTATCGAAATGCCGATCCGCGATCCCGTTCACGATCCTCTCCCCGTCTGTTCGGCGCTGCGTCGCGAAAACCCCGCCACGCCCGCCTGATGTTTCCACGGGGCCAAGGATGCTCTAGGATAACCACAGGAACAAGGCGGGAATGAACCGTGATCCGTCCGTCCAGAACAGGGAGCCAGAACAGGGAGCCAGCCATGCCCATCATCGATTCCGATGCCCATGTGATCGAAACCTGCGAAACCTGGTCCTACATGACAGGTGAGGATGAGGCCTTCCGTCCCCAGGTCTTTGTCCGCTCCGAGACCGACAATGCGCCCCGGACCAATGTTCGCAACCGCGAATTCTGGGTGATCGATGATCGGCTGATCGCCAAATCCGCCAATCTCGGCACCAATGTTCCCGCCGATTCGCGCGACATGGTCAGCGTTCAAAGCCGACTGGAACACATGGATGTGCTGGGCGCCGATGTAGCGATCCTTTACCCCACGGTCTTTCTTCGGCCCATGACCCGCGAGCCCGATGTCGAGCGTGCCCTCTGCCGCGCCTACAACCGCTGGCTCGCCGATATCTGGAAACAGAGCGGCAACCGTTTGCGCTGGGCCGCCATTCCTCCCCTTCTTTCGCTTGTCGATCCCGGGCTGGTGCGCGAGGAACTGGTCTTTGCCAAGGAAAATGGCGCGGTTTCGATCTTTCTGAGAGGCATGGAATGCGAACGCATGCTTTCGCACCGCTACTTCCATCCTCTCTTCGCCATGGCCGAAGAGCTGGATCTGGCCCTGACCCTGCATACCGGGATCAATGCCTTTGCCGTCCATGACGCCTTCGGCAGCAGCGCCGAAGCTGCGCTGATGCGGGCCAAGCTGCCCTGCGCGGCAGCCTTTTCCAACCTTCTGACGGCGGAAATTCCAAGCCGATTTCCACAAACCCGATGGGCCTTCATCGAGGCCAGCGCAAGCTGGTTGCCGTTCATGATCAACGAGGCCCGCCTGCGTCTTGCACGGCTCGGCAAGCGGCTCGCCGACGATGCCATGGGGGAAAACCGCTTCTATGTCACCACCCAGATGAGCGACGATATCCCTGCCCTTGTGAAGGCCTATGGCGACCGCAATCTCATCATCGGGACCGATTACGGCCACAAC
>JBJHAU010000300.1:0-2134 GCA_050480665.1 Alphaproteobacteria bacterium
GGGAATAGGCTCCGTCACCATGTTGCGCGCCGCAGCCATGCCGCCGTTCTGGGCGTTGGCCCAGGATTCCAGCCGCAGATGCCGGCCCAGAAGAGGGTTGAACTGAAACGCCACATCGCCCGCCACGAAGATGTCGGGATCAGAGGTTCTGCCGAAGGAATCGGCGGTGATGCCGTTCGCCGTCTCGAGCCCGGCATCGCGGGCGATTTCCAGATTGGGAAGGATACCAATTCCCACCACCACCGCGTCGGCGGGCAGGGTCCTGCCATCGGTGCAGACCACCGAGTCCACCTTCCCGTTGCCTTCGATCCGCTCCACCGAAGTCCCTGTCAGAATCTCGACACCGTTGCGGCGGTGAAGATCGGCGACCATGGCGCCGATGGCAGGATCGGCAACCCGGGCCAGTACCTGATCGGCCAGTTCGACAACGGTCACGCGGGCGCCGCGCTTGCGGGCCGTGGCCGCCACCTCCAGCCCGATGAAGCCGCCGCCGATCACGACAAGACGGGCCCCCTCGCCAAGCAGGGGATGCAGGGAGAGGGTATCGTCCAGGTTGCGAAGGGTGTGAACCCCGGCAAGCTCGGCGCCGGGACAGGCCAGCCGGCGCACGCGCCCGCCGGTGGCGATCAGCAGGCGATCATAGGGAAGGCTTCTGCCATCGGCCAGAATCACCCGCCGCCCGGCTCGATCGATCGATTCGGCCCGCTGGCCAAGATGAAGCGTGATCCCCTGCTCGGCATAGTAGGGTTGTGGATGCAGGAAGATCTTTTCGACCGGCATGTCTCCGGCCAGAAGCTCCTTGGACAGGGGGGGGCGTTCATAAGGTCGATGCGTCTCCTCTCCGACCAGATCGATCGGCCCGGCATGGCCGGCCTGGCGCATGGCCTCTGCCGCACGGCCACCGGCATGGCCGGCGCCAAGAATCACCATGCGTCCCTCACCATCCTTGCTCACCACATGCTCCTTTTCATGCTGTCTGGTTCTGCTGTCTGGTTCCGTTCACACCGATCCTGCACGCAGCTTGCGCCCCCCGCGCCTTCGCCGCATGCGCACCACTCAATCCATGAACGTCAAACGCGCAAGGGTGCACAGATCTCCTTGCGCATCGGCGGCCCAAAGGGCAAGCCCTTCATCCTCTTCCCGTCCATGGATGACGAACGGGGCATGATCGAAGATCGGCTTGACCGCGCGAAAGCCGAACTGGCCGACCCGGCGGGAAGGATAGGTGCGGCGCGCCAGATCGCAGAGAAGGGTCGCGATCAGCGGTCCGTGGACGACCAGGCCGGGATAGCCTTCCACATCCCGGGTGAAGGGCGCATCGTAATGGATGCGGTGCGCGTTGAAGGTCAGCGCGGAATAGCGGAACAGAAGCGGGGCCGAGGGAATCACCTCCCTCGAGAACGCACTCGGCGAAGGGGCGGGCTTGCCCTGCGCTCCCGGCGCGCCGGGAGGCGGCATCTCGCGATAGACGACCGTCTGGCGATCGACCAGGCTGCCCTTCGCCCCGGAAATCTCGTGGGTGATGGTCACGAACACCAGAGGTCCGCTCGCCCCCTGCTTTTCCTCGACATTGGCGATGCGCGAAACCCTGTCCAGGCGCTCTCCGATCCTGAGCACACCCTCGAAGCGAACCTCGGAAGAGGCCCACATACGCCGGGGCAGGGTGACGGGAGGAAGAAACCCGCCGCGCTTCGGATGGCCATCCACATCCAGAGCCGAGGTCGGCACCAGGGGCTGGAACAACATCCAGTGATAGAGGGGCGGCAGAAGATCGCCCTCTGCGGCGGGCGGATCGTCGCGATCCAGGGTCGCATTCAGCGCCGTGACCGGCCAGGCGGCGGCGATCTCGCTGGAACGCTCCTCGCGGCCGATCCAGCGTGCGAGATCGGGTTCCGCCGATGTCTCTTGCGCGGCGGGTCCAGGGTGCAGATGGGGATCGCTGTGTTCTCGGGTCATGCTCTTTTCCTGAATCTCCTGAATCGTCCTTGCTGAATCATCATCCCGAATCATCATCGGTGCAGATCCTGTCGCAGGTCCTGTCACCGGTTCAGGCGAAGGGGGTGAGCCCCCCTGCGAAACAGACCCGCGCACGTGACTTGAGCTCGTGACTTGAACCTGTGACTTGCGCCCGTGA
>JBJHAU010000301.1:0-2115 GCA_050480665.1 Alphaproteobacteria bacterium
GTCGGGATCCATGGCCGCGACCATGGCGTCCGGTGGAACGCAGATCGATGCCGCGCGCGAGGCGGCCCTTGATCTTGTGGATATCCTGTTCGGCGAGGATGAAACCAAGGCACTTCTGAATATCGGCCTGGTGCCATGGAACGGGAAGGTCAACGTGATGCTGAACACCCTCGCCTTCGACAGCACCGCAACCGTGACAGAGACGGTGCCAACCTTCATCAATCCGGTGACCCAACTTGCACAGGATACGATCTATTTCGCCAACAATTCGCCGGTTCCCCTGCTTTCCCCACCGCCTGCCAGCTGGAAAGGCTGTGTCTTTTCCCGCTATCTTCACGACGGCATGGACGACACCAACGCCGATGATCGGAAATACGCCTACGCCTTTGGCCAGGTGGAGTGGGAAGCCTGGGAACCGATCGGCCCCGAGGGCGAGCCGATCCCCGTCTGGTGGCAACGCTGTTCCATGGCGATCACCCTTGCGGACTGTACCCCCTGCCTCGGGCACGGCATCACCCCGCTGACCAATGAACGAAGCGTCATCACCGCCGCCGTGAACGAGTTGCAAGGCCCGACCGGGGCAACGAACATTCCCCAGGGGCTTGGCTGGGCCTGGAGGGTTCTGATGCCGGGCGCCCCCTTCGATCAGGCGGACCCGACCCCCCAGTTCAACCGGAAACAGGCGATCATCCTGCTGTCCGACGGCGAGAACTTCGGGGCATCGGGCGATGGCTACAAGGGTGTGTTCGGCTTTGGGGCCACCGCCCGCCCGGCGATGGACAATCGCCTTCGCAAGGTGGCCGAGCGGATCAAGGAGGATGGGGTCGTCATCTACACCATCCAGTTCGCCCATGACGGCACGGAGCTGGCCGCCCTGATGAAGGAGGTCGCAAGCGGGCCCGATGCCCCCTTCTATCATTACGCGCCGGATGGCGAGGCCCTGCGCCAGGTCTTCCGCGAAGTGGCCAACAATCTTTCGGAACTGCGCCTTTCACGGTGAGGATCACGATCCCAGCGCCGTCAGCGCACCGAAGCGGGGACGGAACATGGCCCGCTGATACAGCCGGCGATCATGGATCAGCACCCCCATGAACAGGGGGCTGAAGTCGTAGAACACCTCGCCCACCACCACGCTCTCTCCGGGCCGCAGCAGAAATCCCTGGGGAAGGCTGGCGACAGCGGTTTCGGCGCCAAGGATGCTGGAGATCCCGCCAAGCTGCCCGGCACCATGGCGTTGCCACAGAACCCGCGGCGGCTGTTCCCCGCTTGCGGCGACCGAGGAAATGATCACCACGCCGCGTTCATCAAGCGCGAAGGGCGCCATGACCGGGGCGGAGGCCATGAATAGCTGGGCAAGTTCGGACTCGGAAAGGGTTTCCGCCTGCGCCACCAGATCGGCGATGGTGCCGGCGGTGCGGCCGAGCTTCTGATACAACAGGGCGAAACGGGCGATATCCACCCCGGCAAGGGCGATCAGCACCAGAACCGGCAGGGCCATGGCGAATTCGGCGGCCACCGATCCGCAGCGGTCGCGGAACACCCCCATCATCGGCCCGAGGATCCGCCCGGACAGATGACACCACCCCGCCCTCACAGAAGCCCCCCGCCGCCGCCATAGGGCTCGTTGCGCACGGCAAGAGATGCCATCAGCGGAATCCGCCCGTCCTGGCCGATGAACGGCCTGAGAATCGGCGTCAGGATCGACCATTCGAAGACAACCCTGTAGACAACGACATCGCCCGGCCCGCCGACACCGGCAATGCCGATATCCGCATCCCACTGCCCGTTGCCATTGATATCGACGAACGCCTCTCCCGGATCGTAGACCCCGTTATAGGGCGGTTCGTCGATGAACGGTTCCGCCATGCCGATCTGATCGAAACTGCCATAGACCAGCGTGGTGACATTCTCCGGGGTGACCGTGACGAGACCGATTCCCTGGGCATTGAGGATTTCGACAATCCTTTCCTCGCGGCTTGCCGCTGTCGGCTGATACCCGGTCAGGCCGAAGCGCGAGGCCTCTCTCAACCCGCCTTCCATCAGCGCCGTGACGAAAAGGATCGCCATCACCTCGATCACGCCCATGATCAGCAGCAGAAGAACAGGCATCACCAG
>JBJHAU010000302.1:0-2115 GCA_050480665.1 Alphaproteobacteria bacterium
GCCGTGCTCGACGCTGCGCCAACCCGACCGGAAGAAGGTCGGGTCCTTTCCGATCTGGCCGATCTTGGCCCGGCCTCCGGCCTTGCCGGTGAACCCGAGAGCGCCCCTGCCGAGCCGGTGATCGATCCTCTCGGCCGCGCCTATGCCACGGGCAAGCGCAAGGATGCCGTTGCCCGTGTCTGGATCAAGCTGGGGACCGGCAAGGTCACCGTGAACGGCCGGTCACTGGATAGATATTTTGCAAGACCCGTGCTTCGCATGCTTATCGGCCAGCCCTTTGCCGTCACCAACCGGCAGGATCAGTTCGATGTGATCTGCACGGTCAAGGGGGGCGGGCTTTCCGGCCAGGCCGGTGCCGTGCGTCATGGTATCTCCAGGGCGCTCACCTTCTTCGAGCCTGCCCTGCGCGGCCCGCTCAAGGCGGTAGGCTTCCTGACCCGCGATTCCCGCGTCGTCGAGCGCAAGAAATATGGCCGCCACAAGGCGCGACGCAGCCATCAGTTCTCCAAGCGCTGACCCGCGTGTCCTGTCGTTTGCAAAAGGGCGTCCCGCGGGGCGCCCTTTTCATTTTCCCGCCAGGCTTTCGGGATTCATCGCGGTGATTTGCCCCCCAAAGGAAACCACCGGGAGCGTGACCACAGGGAGAGTCCACACCGAGAGCCCCTGTCCGGCAATCCAACCTTTCCGGGCTCGAATCACGGGCCAGAGCTGTCTGGACAGTCCCAGCCCCCCCCTGTATCGTGCGCACCCTTGAGGAGTGACCGTTCCATGACCTCGACCCCAGCTGTCTCATCGGCCCCGGGCAAAGACATTTCCCGACAGAAGCCCGTTTCCGTCGCGATTCTGGGCGCGTCCGGCTACACCGGCGCCGAGCTCGTGCGCCTGCTTCGCCATCATCCGGGGGTTGAACTCGCCATCCTGACCGCCGATCGCCGTGCCGGCGAAACGATGGACAGGATCTTTCCTCATCTCGGCCCCCATGCGGGTGCGCGCCCGCTTCCTGTCCTGACCCGGATCGACGAGGCATCCTTCGAATCTGTCGAGGCCGTGTTCATGGCCCTGCCTCATGGCACGACCCAGCACGTGGCCGCCGGATTGCCTTCTCATGTGAAGGTTGTCGATCTTTCCGCCGATTTCCGGCTGGCCGATCCGGAAAGCTACCGGCACTGGTATGGCCATCCCCACGCCGCGCTCGATCTTCAGAAGGAGGCCGTCTACGGACTGACCGAATTCGATCGCGACAGGATTGCCTCGGCAAGGCTGATCGCCAATCCCGGCTGTTATCCGACATCCTGCCTGCTGCCCCTGGTGCCGCTTCTTCAGGAAGGGCTGATCGATCCCGACGACATCGTGATCGATGCCAAATCCGGGGTCACCGGCGCCGGCCGCGCCGCCAGCGAGGCGACCCTGTTTGCCGAGGTCTCTGGCGGAATCCATCCCTACGGGATCGGCCATCACAGGCATATGCCGGAGATCGAGCAGGAACTGCTGCGCGCTGCGGGCGGCCCGGTTTCCTTTGCCTTCACCCCGCATCTGATGCCGATGAACCGGGGAATCCTTTCGACCATTTACCTTCGTCTTGCGGGCAAGAACAGCACCGCCGATCTTCGTGCGGCCCTTACGCGCCGGTTCGCGAAGGAACCCTTCGTCCGGGTTCTCGGGGAAGGGCAGGTGCCGGCCACCCGCCATGTCAGGGGCTCCAACCATTGTCTGATCGGTGTCTTCGAGGATCGGCGGCAAGGCCGCGCGATCATCGTTTCGGTCATCGACAATCTCGTCAAGGGGGCCTCCGGTCAGGCCATCCAGAACTTCAATCTGGCTTTCGGGTTCGAGGAAACGCTTGGTCTCGAACAGGAAGCCCTTTTTCCGTGAGTGCCATAATGCGTGACAGGACAGGTTTCATTCGCCCCTTCGAGGGGCGCAGCCCGCAGATCGACGATTCCGCCTTCATTGCGGAAACAGCCGCCATCATCGGTGATGTCGTGATTGGTCCGGAAAGCAACATCTGGTATGGGGTCGTGATCCGCGGCGATGTGAACGCGATCCGCATCGGCGCCCGAACCAATGTTCAGGATGGAACGGTGATCCATGTGGATGCCCATGGTTCTCACTGGC
>JBJHAU010000303.1:0-2006 GCA_050480665.1 Alphaproteobacteria bacterium
GTGCGAGCACCAGCCCCGCCACGCCAGGGGGCTGGCCGTGAAGGGTGATCATGGATTGCCCAAGGCTCATCTATCCCGGCCGCAGAAGGAAGGATCGGCTTCGACGCTGAGAGATCGCGCGAGGCGGATCCTTGCCACGGCATCTCCGAAAGACAAGGCCATGGCCGCCCGACAGCTTCATGACGACTGGGTGAAGGGGCAGATTTCTGCCCTCGGCAATGCGGGGGCACCTTCGGAACCGGCACGCCCGGCCCGCCCCGCCCTGCATCCTCCGCGCGCCATGCCACGGCGGCGGACGGGCAGTGTGAAGGGGCGGATTGCCCTGGTGCATGCACTTGCCCATATCGAATGCAATGCCATCGATCTGGCCTTTGACATCATCGCCCGTTTCGCGGAACCGGCCCTGCCCCATTCCTTTCACGACGACTGGCTGCGCATCGGCGCGGAGGAGGCCGGGCATTTCCTGAGGCTCGAATCGCGTCTTGCCGTGCTGGGGGCAGCCTATGGCGATCTGCCGGCCCATGGCGGGCTCTGGCAGGCTGCGGCCGCCACCGCCGATGATCTTCTGGCACGGCTGGCGGTGGTTCCCCTTGTTCTGGAGGCGCGGGGTCTCGATATCACCCCGGCCCTGATCGAACAGCTGGACCGGGCCGGCGATCACGAGACCGCATCCTGTCTCGTCGTGATTCTCGAAGACGAGATCGGCCATGTCGCCGCGGGACGATACTGGTTCGAATGGCTCGCCCGGCACCGGGGTCTTGCCCCCATTCCCGCCTGGCAGGCCCTGGTGGCCCGCCACATTCCGGCGGCCCTGAAACCGCCTTTCAACGAGAACGCCCGCAATCGTGCCGGATTCGCGAGAGCCTATTACGATCCCTGACCGAAGCCTTGCGCCGGCACGGACCGCTGGCGTGCCCGGGATCCTTCCCTTCAGTCGGCCTTCCCTTCAGTCGGCCTTGTCCGCCTTGCCCGTGCTGTCGGGACCGCCGGAGATTTTCTGACTGAGCGCCGCGGCAAGAAAGGAATCGATATCCCCGTCAAGCACCGCCTGGGTATTGCTGGTTTCCACCCCGGTGCGCAGATCCTTCACCATCTGGTAGGGATGCAGGACATAGGATCGGAGCTGGTGCCCCCAGCCGATATCGCTTTTCGCCGCATTGAGGGCGCTCGCCTCTTCTTCCCGCCTTTGCAGTTCCTGCTCGTAAAGGCGGGCCCGCAGCATGCTCATGGCCGATGCGCGATTCTTGTGCTGGGAACGGTCGTTCTGACACTGCACGACGATCCCGCTCGGCAGATGCGTGATCCGCACCGCCGAATCGGTCCGGTTAACATGCTGGCCGCCGGCGCCCGAGGCCCGATAGGTATCGATCCGCAGATCCTTGTCGTTGATCTCGATCTCGATGGTGTCGTCGATTTCCGGATAAACCCAGATGCTGGCGAAGCTGGTATGGCGGCGCGATGCGGAATCATAGGGGGAAATCCGCACCAGGCGATGCACCCCGCTTTCCGTTTTCAGCCATCCATAGGCGTTGTGCCCCTGAATGCGCAGGGTTGCCGATTTCAGGCCAGCCTCTTCGCCGGCGCTTTCCTCGATCCACTCCACCTTGTAGCCGTGATCCTCGGCCCATCGCAGATACATCCTGAGAAGCATTTCCGCCCAATCCTGGGACTCCGTGCCCCCGGCGCCGGCATGCACCTCGAGGAAGCAGTTGTTCGCATCCGCCTCGCCGGAAAGAAGACTTTCCAGTTCCATCTTGGCGGCGCGCTGGCGCAGGGCATCGAGCTGTGCCTCGGCCTCGGCGATCACCGCCTCGTCGCCCTCCTCCTCGGCCAGGGCGAGCAGGTCGAGGGTTTCCGCAAGTTCGGTCTCGACGGCAAGAACGCCCGAGATCTGGGTCTCGAGGCGATTGCGCGCCTGCATCAGCTTCTGGGCCTGATCCGGATCGTTCCAGAGGTCCGGATTTTCGGCCCGGACATTCAGAAGGTCGAGTTCACGGGTCGCGTTA
>JBJHAU010000304.1:0-2002 GCA_050480665.1 Alphaproteobacteria bacterium
TTCCAACCATGTCGCGAGCCTTGCCGGAACCGATCCCGCAAGCCTCAAGGCCCGGCGCGAGGGGCTGGAGGTTCTGCTGCGGCTGGCCCATCCGTTCATTCCCCATATCACCGAAGAGCTCTGGCATGGGCTTGGCCACGCGCAATCCCTTGTCGATACCCCCTGGCCCGTTGCCGATCCCGCCCTGGTGCGCGAGGAACGGATCACCGTGGCGGTTCAGGTGAACGGCAAGCTTCGCGGCACGCTCGACCTTGCCCCCGATGCCCCGCGCCCGGAGGCCGAGGCCGCCGCCCTGGCGCTCGAGACCGTGAAAACCGCCATGGGCGGAAACCCTCCCCGCAAGGTGATCGTCGTGCCGAACCGGGTGATCAATGTCGTGGTCGGCTGACATGCGGTGGCGGGCTGACACGCCCCCGGACGGCGGGTTGGCGGCGGTACGGCTTCCGGCGCTTCTTTGCATCCTTGCGCTCGGGCTTGCGGCCTGCGGTTTCACGCCGCTGCATTCGGAACGGGCGGGCGGGCCGGGGCGGGCCGATCTTGCCGCCGTCCAGATCGCGCCGATTCCCGAACGCGAGGGACAGCTTGTTCACCAGACCCTCGCCAAGGGCATGAATCCGGCGGGATTGAGGGTTCCCATCCGCTACCGGCTCGATATCGATCTCAACCTCACCACCCAGGATCTCGGCATCCGCAAGGACGACACCGCCACCCGGGCCAATCTTCGCCTTGCCGCCAGCTATCGCCTGCGCGACAGCGCCAGCGGCGAGGTCGTGCACAATGGCAGTGCCCTGATCGTGAACAGCTACAACATCCTGGAATCGCAGTTCGCCACGCTTTCCTCCGAACGGGATGCCCTCGAACGCGCCGCCCGCGAAATGGGCGAGACCATCCGCCTGCGGGTGGCCCTGTTCCTGTCGCAACCCGGTCGCTGAAGATCCGCTGCCGTGAAGATTCCTCCCGCACGCGCCGAATCCTTCCTTGCCGGATTGGGCGACGAGATCGCCGCGGTGCTGTTTCATGGTCCCGATTCCGGCCTGGCCCGGGAACGGGCGGAAGCCCTGACCCGGCGGATCGCCGGATCGCTGGACGATCCCTTCCTGGTCAGCCAGCTCGGCCCTGCCGATCTGCGCCAGGATGCCGCCCTGCTGGCCGATGATGCCGCCTCCCTGTCGCTGACCGGAGGGCGCCGCGTGGTGCGGGTGCATTCCGTGACCGATGCCCTTGCCGGAGCGGTGCGCGCGGCGCTGGAACGGGCGGAATCCTCACCCCAGCCGCTGGCCCTGATGGTGCTGGAAGCCGGGGATCTGGCGGCCCGGTCCAGCCTGCGCAAGCGGATCGAGGACAGTCCCAGGGCGGCCTCGGTCGGCTGTTATGAAGATGGACCCGAGCAGGTCGCCCGGCTGATCGGCACCACCCTCGCAGCGGAAGGGCTTGCCATCAGCGATGAGGCCCGGGCCTGGCTCGTCGCCCAGCTTGGCAGCGACCGCAAGCTGACCCGATCGGAACTCGAAAAGCTGGTGCTTTACGGGCAGGGACAGGCAAGGCTCAGCCTTGCCGACTGTCAGGCGGTGATCGTTGATCGGGCCGGGTTCGACAGCGAGGAAGCGGTGCTGGCCTGTGCCGATGGTGATCTTGAGGGGCTCGATCGCGCCTTGATGCGTGCAAGCCGCGAAGGCCTTGCCTCCGTCGCCCTTTTGCGGGCAGCCCAGCGCCATTTCCAGAGGTTGCAGCTGGCCCGCGCGGCGATGGCCCAGGGCGACACGCTCGACGACGCCCTCAAACGCCTGCGCCCCCCGCCCTTCTTCAAGATTGCCGCACGGTTTCGCGCGCAGCTGCGCCGCTGGTCCGCGCCGCGGCTGCATGGGGCGCTCGAACGCCTGACCGAAGCGGAAATCGCCTGCAAGTCCACCGGGTGTCCGGATCGGCTGATCGCCCAGCGGGTGCTGATGCAGCTGGCCCATGCGGCCCGCGCCGGGCAGCGGTGAAGCCCCTGGCACGGGCC
>JBJHAU010000305.1:0-1964 GCA_050480665.1 Alphaproteobacteria bacterium
GCCGGTGATCTGCGTCGGCAATCTCGACAGCGGCGGCAACGGCAAGACCCCGGTGGTGCTTGCCCTGGCGAACAGGCTTGCGGCAGAGGGTCTTCATCCGCATGTCATCAGCCGTGGCCATGGGGGCACGCAGGCTGGCCCGTTGCGGGTCGATCCGGCCCGCCATGAGGCCGCGATGGTGGGCGATGAACCCCTGCTGCTTGCCGCAGCGGCCCCGACCTGGATTGCCCGCGACCGCGCCAGAGGGGCGCGGCAGGCCATTGCCGCCGGGGCCGGGGCCCTGATCCTCGACGATGGCTTCCAGAACCCCGGCCTTGTTCATGACCTTGCCCTGGTGGTGATCGATGGCACCGCCGGATTCGGCAATGGACGGCTGATTCCCGCCGGCCCCCTGAGAGAACGGCCCGGCCCGGGGCTTGCGCGTGCCCACGGAATGATCGTGATGGGCAAGGCACGCCCCGGCCTGGCCGACGAGATCCACGCCCTCGCCCCGGAAAAACCGATCCTGAATGCCCGGCTCCTGCCGAGACATGGCGACAGGCTTCGGGGGCAGAGGGTGATCGGCTTCGCCGGGATCGGCCGCCCCGAAAAGTTCCGCGATACCCTGGAAGCCACCGGGGCCGACCTTCTGGCCTTCCACCCCTTCGACGATCATCAGCGCCTTTCGCGCGCCCGTCTCGAGGCCCTGATCGAAGAGGCGGCGGCGGCCGAGGCGCTTCTGGTGACCACGGCGAAGGATTCCGCCCGACTTGATCCCGGCGATCGGCGGCGGGTTCAGGTGCTGGAGGTGGATGCCGTGTTCGACGATCCCGAGGCTCTGGAAAGGCTTCTCATGCCCGCCATCACCGCCCGGAAGGGGCTGGAGGCGGCACCAGAAGCGCCGGATCCAGCCGGGTAAGGAAAAGGTTCACCCGCCAGTCCAGATGCGGGCCGGTGGCCCGCCCCGTGGCGCCCACCGTGCCGATCACGGCTCCCCGGGCAATCCGGTCGCCGACGGCCACCTTCAGGGTCTCGAGGTGGGAATAGACGGAATTCAGCCCGTAGCCGTGATCGATGAGAATGGTGCCCCCGGTAAAATAGAGATCTTCTTCGGCCAGACGGACGATACCGTCGGCGGCGGCCCGGACGGGGGTGCCGACAGGGGCGGCAATATCGATCCCGTAATGAGGCTGGCGCGGCGCGCCGTTGAGGATTCTCTGGGATCCGTAAACCCCGGTGATCCGCCCTTCGAGCGGCCAGATCCATCCCGAATCGAACAGGGGCTCTTCGGTCAGGATCATCCGGGCTTCGCGAACCTGCGCGGCGTCGGAAGCGATCCGCCGCAGCACCGCTTCCGGGGGGGTGACCATGGCCGAAGGCAGGCCGTCGATCCGCTGGATGTCGTAGTCCTGGGCGGCGATCTCCAGAACCTGATGCGTGGTCCGGCCATCGGGAAGGCGCACGACAAGCTCCGCCCGTGGCCCGGCTTCGCGCCCGAAGCCGAGAAGAAACCGACCATCGGGCAGCGGGGATAGCTGCGTGCCATCAAGCCTGATCTCGCTGCCCGGCATGGTCCGGCCCATCACCAGTCCACCCTGGGTGAAGGATCCCTCCAGAATGACGGAAGGGGGATCGCTCCGCCCTGCCGCCGGCGCCGCGACGACAAGCCCGAAGGCGAGGCACAGGGTGAGGAACAGTACAAGATACCGGTCGAGATGCAGGGCCGTGCCATGAAACCCGGCGCCATGGGATCCCGGGCCCCTTTCGCGTTGCCTGCGTGAAGACGAGCCCGGCATCACAGCAGACGTCCCTGATCGTCATCGCCGGAACTCCGGCGGGAGGGCGGCGATGTCCGGGCGGGCGGCCTTGGCCCGGATGAGGCCGGGGATGCGCCGTCGATCACGGCCGCAACGGAACGGTCGGCAAAGATCAGCGAGACAGCCTGGCCGGATCGGGTGGCGGCCGCCCTGAGCAGGGGTGCGCCC
>JBJHAU010000306.1:0-1958 GCA_050480665.1 Alphaproteobacteria bacterium
CCCTCGAGCCATTGCGCGAAGGCCGCACCGTTCGTGGACTCTCCCGCGGCCGCGGCCGATGCCGGCTCCTGTGCGGAAGCCGGATGTCCGGGCTGAAGCATGAGCAGACCGGCGATGGCCAGCGCGATCATGGCCAGGCCAGGGGCGCGATTTTTCCCGTGGAAGAGCCAGGGGAAAAGGGGAGAAACCGAAGGGGAAAGCCCCTCGGGACGCGAAAACAGGTTCCTGATTCTGGTGCCGACCACGATGAAGCCTCCGTCTGTCGCGGGTGTCCTTAGTGCCATAGACGGGCAGTACTGCGCAATCGCCGATCGGGCCCGTGTTTTCCGATGTTCCCCCGTGATCCTTCGTGTGATCCCCTGTCGGGTGGTCTGCTTGTGTGGTCTGATTGTCTGGTCTCAGCGGGTTGCGAAGGCCGTGAGGGAATGCTTAATGTGAACAGGCGAAAAGAGAACGGGTGATCCGATCCGCCAGAACCCGGTGTGTATGTCGAGAGTGCGTATCGAGGGCGTGTCTCGACCTTCCGTCAACAGGGACCGGCATCACGCAACAGGGCGGAGCCGATGTGTGCCGGGTGACAGGGTTCCGGATCAGCCCGGCGGGATCGTCGTGAACAGGGGTCGCCGTGAACAGGGATCGCCATGACGACGCGGAGACGACGGCGGATCAGGCGCGCAACCTGACAAGCGACATCTCAGGCAAAACGACAAGCAACAAGGACAAAGCCGAAAGGCGGAAAGGGGAGACAGGACCATGACGCGATCAGGAAAAGGCCCGGATCTGCAGGCGGAAAAGCGGGATTCACGCTCGGCCCGGCTTCGGGAATCCCTGGATCATCCAGTCATCGATGGGGATGGCCACACGCAGGAATATCATCCGCTTCTGGTGGAATACATCCGCGAGGAAGGTGGCCCGGCCCTGGCCGATCGGTATCTCAAGGCGCGCCTTGGCCGTCAGAGCTGGCAGCGCCTGAGCGAGGAAGAGCGTTACGATCGCCAGGCGCGGCGTCCTCCCTTCTGGACCATGCCGGCCAGGAACACGCTTGATCTTGCCACGGCGATGCTGCCCGCCCTGTTCCGGGCCCGGATGGATGCGATGGGGATCGATTATGCGGTCGTGTATTCCTCGCAGTTCTTTTTTGCCACCCATCGCGACGAGGAAATCCGCAGGCTTGGCTGCCGCGCCCTCAATCGCATGAATGCCGAGATGTTCCGGCCCCATGCCGATCGGATGACCGTGGCGGCGGTGATTCCCACCTGGACCCCCGAAGAAGCCCTGAGCGAGCTGGATTACGCGGTCGGCACCCTTGGCCTGAAGGCCATCCAGCTGACCAATCTCAATTTCAGGCCGATCCCGGCCCTCGATCGCGCGGCACCGGATCTGGCAGGGCTTGCGCCATGGGTGGATCCCCTGGCTCTGGACAGCGCCCATGACTACGATCCCGTCTGGGCACGATGCGTGGATCTGAAGGTCGCGCCGACCGCCCATGTCGGCGGCCAGGGATGGGGGCCTCGCCGTTCGATATCAAACTATGTCTACAACCACCTCGGGGCCTTCGCCATGGCCAACGAGGCTTTCTGCAAGGCCCTGTTTCTCGGCGGGGTCACCCGGCGCTTTCCCACCCTCAACTTCGGGTTTCTCGAAGGCGGGGTTCACTGGGCTGCGGCGCTTTATAACGATATGATCGAACATTGGGAAAAGAGAAGTCTGGAAGCCCTGCGCGCCAACCTTGATCCCCGTCTGATCGACCGCGATCTGCTGGCGGGACTGGCGGAAACCTATGGCGGCGAGGCGTATCGGGCCTTTGTCGATTCCCTGCGCCAGGGCCCGGGCAAGGACACCACCGGGGCGCGGCCCGATTTCAACCCGGAACCCGAAGCCTTTCTCGACGATTTTGCCGCCGCGGCCATCACCTCGGTTCAGGATATCCATGACCTGTTCGTGCCGCGCTTCTTTTT
>JBJHAU010000307.1:0-1939 GCA_050480665.1 Alphaproteobacteria bacterium
CTTCCTGTTCGGCCACCGCTATGTGATCGACGTGCCGCTTCTGCCTCAGCTCGGGCTGTAGACCGACAGACCATCCCCCGTCCCTCCCCGCCCTTCTGCCGACCCGAACAGGGCCACATTCAGGCCAGCACCTGTGGATAACTCAGTGGATGAACCGGAGTTGTTCAGGAACTCAAAGGGCTTGAAGCCGCCTTTTCAGGCAATGCCTTGGCCGTGTGCATAAATACTGCCACGGCGCTGCATCTTGAGGCGCGCCGCTTGCGTACCCCGGGAGGCTAGCGCGGGCGGCGGCGCGGGCAGGTCATCCCCGCCGGTTCTGACGACGGCGCAAGAGCCGCAACCGCAGGGCATTGAGCCTGATGAAGCCTTCCGCATCGCGCTGGTCGTAAACCGTATCGTGCTCGAAGGTGGCGGTATCCTCGTCGTAGAGGCTGGCCTCCGAACGGCGACCGATGACCTGCACCGTACCCTTGAAGAGTTTCAGCCGCACGGTGCCGCTCACCTCTCTCTGGCTGTAATCGATGGCCGCCTGAAGCATTTCCCGCTCCGGCGAGAACCAGAGACCGTTATAGATCAGCTCGGCATAGCGCGGCATCAGCTCATCCTTGAGATGCGCCGCGCCGCGATCGAGGGTAAGGCTTTCGATTCCCCGGTGCGCGGCCAGCAGGATGGTGCCCCCCGGCGTTTCATAGACACCGCGTGATTTCATGCCGACAAAGCGGTTTTCCACGATATCGATCCGGCCGATGCCGTTTGCCCCCCCGACGCTGTTCAGATGCTCCAGCAGCCGGGCCGGCGAAAGTCGTTCGCCATCCACCGCCACGGGGTCGCCCGCCTCGAAGGTGATCTCGACAACGGTGGGCGTGTCGGGCGCCTGTTCGGGAGCCACGGAGCGGGTGTACATCTCCTCATCCGCCTCGACCCAGGGATCTTCCAGCGCCTTGCCTTCATAGGAAATGTGCAGAAGATTGGCATCCGTGGAGTAGGGCGCCTCACCACGCTTGTCGCGAGCCACCGGAATCTGGTGCCGTTCGGCATACTCGATGAGCTTGCTGCGCGAGGTCAGATCCCATTCCCGCCATGGGGCGATCACGCGGATGTCGGGGTTCAGGGCATAATAGCCCAGTTCGAACCGCACCTGATCGTTGCCCTTGCCGGTGGCCCCGTGCGAAACGGCATCGGCCCCGGTTTCCGCGGCAATCTCGATCTGCCTCCTGGCAATCAGGGGCCGCGCGATGGAGGTGCCCAGCAGGTAGATCCCTTCATAGAGAGCGTTGGCCCGGAACATGGGAAACACGTAATCGGCGACGAAGGTTTCCCTCAGATCCTCCACATAGATTTCCCGGATCCCCATGGCCTCGGCCTTGCGCCGGGCCGGTTCCAGTTCCTCGCCCTGGCCAAGGTCGGCGGTAAAGGTCACCACCTCGCAACGATAGGTTTCCTGAAGCCACCTCAGGATCACCGATGTATCCAGCCCGCCTGAATAGGCCAGCACAACCTTCTTGATGGTCTCGCTCACAGCATCATCCATGATCGCGGCGCCGGCCCCGTTACCAGCGGCGGCGCGAGAGTAATCACTGGCGTCGGCCGGCGCAACCGTCTCTCTGGCCGGAATCCGAAAACGACGCGAGGCTCATGACCCCGGGCGGGGTTCCGTGGCGCTTTTCAGCCGAAGCCGAAACCCGGCCTGCGCCCGGAAGGCGGGATGCGGCACGCTGGCTTCGATAGGTTGGCCGCGGCACGCTGGCGGCGGCACGCTGGCTGCGATAGGTTGCAAGCCGTTCATCCACAAACCGGGTATTCACGAGACAGACATTCGGAACGCCACCCCATGCCGATCATCTCCCCTGCCTTCAGCGCCCGTGAGCACCCGGCTCAAACCCTTCGTGCCATGTTCGGCTCTTGCCCGTGGCGGCCTGCCTTGGCCGCCGCATGTCTC
>JBJHAU010000308.1:0-1936 GCA_050480665.1 Alphaproteobacteria bacterium
GTAATCCACAAGCCGCATGTCGGAAAGCGTGGGATAGACCGTCAGAAGAGCCTTGCGCAGGGCATTGTCCAGCGCGTTCACGGGGCCGTTCCCTTCGGCCACGGTCATTTCCCGCCGCTCGCCGATGTCAACCTTGATGATCGCTTCGGAAAGGGTGATCAACTGGCCCCGCGCGTTCCAGCGCCGTTCGTCGAGAACGCGAAAGGCGTTCAGGCGAAAGTATTCGGGAACGCTGTGCAGGGTGCGCCGGGCCAGAAGTTCGAAGCTTGCCTCGGCACCATCGAAGGCATAGCCCTCGAATTCGCGGCTCTTCACCTCTTCCACCAGCCTGGAAACGGCTTCGGCATCGGGCGGAACCTCGATTCCCACCTCCTTCAGGCGCGACAGGACATTAGCCCTGCCGGCCTGGTCCGACACCACAATCCGACGCTGATTGCCCACCATTTCCGGCGCGATATGCTCATAGCAGCGCGGATCCTTGGTCACCGCCGAAACATGCAGCCCGCCCTTGTGGGCGAAGGCCGATTCCCCGACATAGGCGGCGTGGCGATCCGGCGCCCTGTTCAGGCGTTCATCGAGCATGCGCGAGGTCGGCGTCAGACGCACCAGCGCATCGGGGCCGACTCCGGTCTCGTAGCCCATCTTCAGAACAAGGTTCGGCAGGATCGAGATCAGGTTGGCGTTGCCGCAGCGCTCGCCCAGTCCGTTCAGCGTGCCCTGAACCTGTCGCACCCCGGCGCGCACCGCCGCCAGGGAATTGGCTACCGCATTATCGGTATCGTCATGGCAGTGAATCCCCAGCCGGGAACCGGGAATCACCCCGGCCACGCGCGCGACGATCCGTTCGATCTCGTCGGGAAGGGTGCCGCCATTGGTATCACACAGGACAATCCAGCGGGCGCCGGCCTCATGGGCGGCTGTGACACATTGCAGGGCATAGTCGGGATTGGCCTTGAAGCCATCGAAGAAATGCTCCGCATCGAACATCGTCTCATCCTTGTGCGAGACCATATGAGCGATGCTTTCGGCGATCATCGACACGTTTTCGTCAAGATCGATGCCAAGGGCCACCTTGACCTGAAAATCCCAGGTCTTTCCGACAAGGGTCACCACCGGGGCGCGCGCCTCGACAAGGGCAGCAAGGCCGGGATCATTGGCGGCGCTGCGGCCCGGGCGGCGGGTCATCCCGAAGGCGGCGAGGCGCCCGATCCGCATCGCCGGAGGCGCGGCAAAGAACGAGTCATCGGTCGGGTTCGCGCCTGGCCAACCGCCCTCCACATAGTCGATTCCAAGGGCATCCAGGGCTTCGGCAATGGCGATCTTGTCACTCACGTTGAAATCGACGCCGGTGGTCTGGGCACCGTCACGCAAGGTGGAATCATAGAGATACACACGGCGATCATCCGTGTTGGCGGTCTTGGCGGTCATGTCCGTCTCCAGAGGGTGCCATCGGGGCCGTCTTCAAGGGCCACGCCCCCGTCGAGCAGGATCGCACGAATCCTGTCGGCCTCGGCAAAGTTCTTCGCATTTCGCGCCGCTGTCCGTTCCGCGATCAAGGCCTCGATTCCGGCCTCGTCGAAGGGATCGGACTCCCCGGGCGCCTTCCAGCGGAACCAGCTTTCCGGATCCTGCTGCAACAGCCCGAGAAGCCGGCCGCCCGCCAGAAGGGCAGCCTTGGCCTTCTGGCGCGCATCAGCGCCCTGCGCCTTGTTGAGCCGGGTGGTCAGTTCATGAAGCCCGGCGATGGCCAGGGGGGTATTGAGGTCGTCCAGCAGGGGGGCCAGAACCTGTCGGGGCGGCGGGCTGTCCTCTGCCGGAAGATCCATGACGGCTCTGAGGCCGGTATAGAACCGGTCGAGCACATGGCGCGCCTCGCGAAGCCCATCCAGGGTGAAATCCAGCGGCTGGCGGTAATGGCCCTGCAACAGGAAGAAGC
>JBJHAU010000309.1:0-1893 GCA_050480665.1 Alphaproteobacteria bacterium
CCGCGGAAAAACTCCTCGGCAGACTGGGCACCGGCTCCGGGGGCGGCAAGGAAGACCCCGCCGCCGATCAGGGCCACGGACAATGCCGCCGAGGAAAGCATGGCGCCAAATTGAAATGCCGTGCGCGGGGTTTTGAACGCCTTTGGAACTCTGGTCATGGATGATCTCCGGGTTACGCGTGGATCTGTTGAGGGGACTTTCTGTCGTTTCTGATTTTCAGGGTCTCCAGGTTGTTGATGGTCAGATGATGGTTGCGTTGCATCGGGCCCGGAGGCCGGTTCCTTGCGAGGGGCTCGCCGGGCCCGATGTGTCCTCTTCCGATGTCTCCTGCTGCCGGTTCAGCTCTGTGGGGTGACCAGGGAACGCGTGCGTTCCAGAACGGCAGGTGGTGTGTTGAAGATGCGGTTCATCAGCGTTTCCGACTCATCCCCGAAGATCGGGTTCAGGGCCAGATTCTGCCGTTCGGCATCGGCAATGAACTCGGGATCGGAAAACGTCTTTTCAAAGGCTGCGCGCAAGGCCTGCACCCGATCGCGAGGCACACCCGGCGGGGCGACATAGGGCCGACCCAGGGCAAGCCTGGCGAAGATCAGCTCCAGAACCTGCCTGTCTTCCTCACGATCCAGAAACTCCATCACCGAGGGCACGTCGGGATAACGGGCGTTGCGGGTCATGCTGAGCTGAACAAAGGGCTTGACCTTGCCTTCCTCGATCAGCGGCGTCAGTGTCCGGACGCTTGGTCCGGACCAGCCACTGATGAACAGGCCGTCAAGCTCGCCACGTTCCATGGCAATGATCACCTCGGACTGCTGCTGATAGCCGTGAATGTCCCGGAACCGTGTTCCGATCAGGGCGTTGAACAGCCGCGAATACATGGCGGGATCGGTTTCCGGACCCGTGGATCCAAGGATGATCGGGGTGCCGATCATGCTTTTGACATCGGTGGCGGCAGCGCTGCTCATCACCACCCCCATGCCGAATTCCTGATTCATGCTGCCGATCCATTCGAACTTTTCCGCTTCGAACCGGCTTTGCGACTGCGCCCCATAGAGCATGGGCGCCGTGAACATGCCCCGGCCGAGGGCACACAGAACGGTGCCATCCTTGGGAGCCGTGTTGAAGCAGTGATTCGCGGCAATCACACTGCCGGCACCGGGCATGTTCTGGGCAATGAAGCCCGGTTCACCGGGCAGATGGCGGACCATATGGCGGCCCAGGGTGCGGGAATAGTTGTCGTAGCCGCCTCCCGAACCGGAACCGACCACCATGGTCAGTCTCTTGCCGCTGTAGAAATCGGCAAGGGCGGCATCGGATGCCGAAGCGGGTTGGGCGGAAAGCCCTGCCCCGATGAGAAGTGCGGCCGAGACCAGTGCGGCCGGAACAAGAGCCGCAGGGTTCAGGATGGATGCAGGGCGGGGAATGGAAGAAGGGCCGAAAAGGGCGCGGAATGTGCCGGCCATGTCGGCCCGCATGAGGGGGGATGAAGGTGCAATCATTCTCGGATCCTTGAGGTTTCGTGCACCGGGAAGCACGGGGGAACATGGGGGGGCATTCGAAAGCGGCCTTCGATCCGGGGGCAGGGAATGACCCTGCCCCCTTGCGATCAACGGCCGACGTTGTAGATCGCAATCAGGCGATCGATCACATCGGTTGGGGCGTTGTAGGTCTGCTTCAGAATCTCGCCGATATCCTCGCCGCTCAGCGGATTTTCATCGACCTCGAGACGAAGCCTTCCGGCCTCTTCCAGAAAGGCTGGCGACTTGAAGGTTGCGGCCATGGCGGTACGCAGTGCGGCCACCCTTTCCTCCGGAACGCCCGGAGGCGCCATGTAGGGCCGACCCAGCACCAGAGGTGCCATGGCAAGATCAAGCAGGGTGCGATCGGCTTCGGTCG
>JBJHAU010000310.1:0-1881 GCA_050480665.1 Alphaproteobacteria bacterium
CGAGAGTTACCTGAACGCGGCGGCCATTCTCTCGGCCGCGACCATCACCAATGCCGATGCCATTCATCCCGGATACGGATTGCTGTCGGAAAATGCCGATTTCGCCCAGATGGTGATCGAACACGGCTTCACCTTCATCGGCCCGAAGCCCGATCATATCCGCGTCATGGGCGACAAGATCACCGCCAAGGAAACCATGAAGCGCGCGGGCGTACCCGTGGTGCCCGGTTCCGACGGCGCCATCACCGATCCCGCCGCGGCCCGAACCCTGGCGGAAAGCATCGGATTTCCGGTGCTGATCAAGGCCTCGAGCGGTGGCGGTGGACGCGGCATGAAGGTGGCCGAAAGCGCCGAAGGGCTGGCCGAAGCCCTGGCGACGGCCCGCAGCGAGGCCAAGGCCAATTTCGGCAATGATGCGGTCTATATCGAAAAATATCTTCGTCAGCCCCGCCATATCGAGATCCAGGTTCTGGCCGACCGTTTCGGCGCGGTGATTCATCTCGGCGATCGGGACTGCTCGCTGCAACGCCGTCACCAGAAGGTGCTTGAAGAAGCGCCCTCCCCGGCCCTGAATGCCGCAGCAAGGGCCGAGATCGGCACCCGTGTCTGCGCCGCGCTCGAGACGCTCGGCTATCTCGGAGCCGGCACCCTGGAATTCCTCTATGAGGATGGGGCCTTCTATTTCATCGAAATGAATACGCGTGTGCAGGTGGAACACCCGGTCACGGAAATGATCACCGGGGTCGATATCGTCCGCGAGCAGATCCGCATCGCCTCCGGGCTTCCCCTTTCCTATCGTCAGGACGAGATCGGTTTCAACGGCCATGCCATCGAATGCCGGATCAATGCAGAATCCCCCGTGACCTTCACCCCGGCACCGGGACGGGTCGGCGATTATCATCCCCCCGGCGGGCTTGGCGTGCGTGTGGATTCGGCCCTGTTCGCCGGCTATACCGTGCCGCCCTACTACGACAGCCTGATTTCCAAGCTGATCGTCCACGGCAAGACCCGCAACGAGGCGCTGATGCGCCTGCGCCGCGCCCTTCACGAATATGTCATCGAGGGGATCGAAACGACGATTCCGCTGCATCAGCGGCTTTGCGAGAATGCGGATTTCGTCAATGGCGAATACGATATCCACTGGCTGGAACGATTCGTCGGCCTGAAATAGGATCCGGAACGACAGGATCTTCCCCGCGATGACCCCGTCCGCGACCTCGTCATCCCTGCCAGAACTGACCCCGGCGCTTCTGCTGCGTCTCTATGCCGCCGGGATCTTTCCCATGGCCGAAAGCGCCGACGACCCGACCCTGTTCTGGCTGGAGCCGGACCCGCGCGGAATCCTGCCCCTTGAACGGTTTCATGTGAGCCGCAAGCTTCAGCGCCTTCTGCGAAACACCTCCCTCGTGATCCGTATCGATACCGCCTTCGAAGCCGTGGTGGATGGCTGCGCGGCATCGGCTTCGGGACGCCAGACGACCTGGATCAACGGTGAAATCCGTCGCCTGACCCTTGATCTGCACAGGATCGGTCATGCCCGTTCCGTGGAATGCTGGGACGGAGAAGCCCTGGTTGGCGGGCTCTATGGCGTATGTCTGGGGGGCGCCTTCTTTGGCGAAAGCATGTTCAGCCTGAAACCCGAAGCCTCGAAGATCGCCCTCTGCCATCTTGTGGCCCGCCTGCGGCTGGGAGGCTTCCGGCTGCTCGATACCCAGTTCGTGACCGACCATCTGGCCCGGTTCGGTGCGGTGGATATCTCGAGAGAAGCCTATCGCCGCCGCCTCGCCGAGGCCATCGCGGCGCCGGCCCGTTTCTATGAAGGCCCGTTGCCGCCGGAGGCGCTCGCGTTCAGGCAATCCTTCAGCCAGACATCGTAGACAG
>JBJHAU010000311.1:0-1833 GCA_050480665.1 Alphaproteobacteria bacterium
AGCTTCTGAGCGGCAGCTTCATGGATTACGCCATGCCCCGGGCGCATCATTTTTCCGACATGGTGGTCAAGGCGAACCCGGTGCCGACCCGTCAGAATCCTCTCGGCACCAAGGGGGCGGGAGAAGCCGGGGCGGTCGGCGCCATGCCGGCCCTGTCCAATGCGATCGTTGATGCCCTGTCGTCTCTGGGAATCGAGTCGATTCCGATGCCGGCAACGCCGGAACGGATCTGGCGGATGATTCGCGAGGCCCGCACCGAAGGCGCGGCGGCAGAACGGGCCTGAAGCCTGCGCATATCCCGAGGCATATCCCGGCCCATCTCCCGGGCTACAGGCCGCATCCGGCCTGCCCGGAGGGGGCTTGTGCCGCCGTGCCGCCGGTGCGTGGACGGCCTCCTTCGGGCCCCCGGTTTATCCCTTGCCTTGCACCTTGGCCCAGGAATCGCGCAAGGGCAGGGTGCGGTTGAACACCGGATGTGTGGCCTGATGATCGCTGTCGGCCGCGAAATAGCCGAGCCGTTCGAACTGGACACAGGATCCCGGGGAGAGCTCGGCAAGGGAGGGCTCAAGCCTTGCCCCTTCCAGAAGCTGGTGTGATCGGGGATCGAGATCGGCGCGCCAATCCTCGATCCCGCCGGGATCCTGGCTCTTGAACAGCGGGCCATAAAGCCTGATCTGGGCCGGGATCGATCGTTCCGCCTCAACCCAGTGGATGGTGCCGCGCACCTTGCGGCCATCGGGAGCCTGTCCACCCCGGCTTTCCGGATCGTAGCGGCAGACCAGCCCGGTGACGGCGCCGTTGTGGTCGCGAAGAATTTCCTGACAGGTGACCAGATAGGCGCCGCGCAGGCGCACCTCCCGGCCGGGCGCGAGGCGGTAGAATTTCGCTGGCGGATCCTCCATGAAGTCGTCGCGCTCGACCAGAAGCGTGCGCGAGAAGGGCACGGTGCGGCTGCCCGCTGCGGGATCGACAGGATTGTTGGCAAGTTCCACCCATTCCACCTGGCCTTCGGGATAGTTCTCGATCGTCACCGGCAGGGGATCAAGCACCGCCATACGCCTTGGCGCGATCTGATTCAGGCGTTCGCGCACGCAATGCTCCAGCAGCGCCATCTCGACCGTTCCCTGGGCCTTGGCCACGCCGATCCGCTGGATGAAGTCGCGGATCGCTTCCGGCGGAAAGCCACGCCTGCGCATGCCGCACAGGGTCGGCATTCTGGGATCGTCCCAGCCCAGCACATGGCCCTCATTGACCAGGGTGATCAGACGGCGCTTGGAAAGCACGGTATGGGTCAGGTTCAGGCGGGCGAATTCTATTTGTCTCGGCCGGGCGGGCACCGGCAGGGAATCGATCAGCCAGTCGTAGAGCGGGCGATGATCCTCGAATTCCAGGGTGCAGAGAGAGTGGCTGACCCCTTCGAGCGCATCGGATTGGCCGTGGGCGTAATCATAGGTCGGGTACAGGCACCAGGCGTCGCCGGTCTTGGGGTGCGTCGCATGAAGGATGCGGTAAAGCACCGGATCGCGCAGGTTGATGTTGCCCGAGGCCATGTCGATCCGTGCCCTGAGAACCCGGCTTCCATCCTCGAAATCCCCGGCGCGCATGCGGCGGAACAGGGCAAGGCTTTCTTCCGGCGGACGATCCCGCCACGGGCTGGGGCGGCCGGGTTCGGTCAAGGTGCCGCGATAGGCGCGGATGTCCTCGCCGCTCAGCTCGCAGACATAGGCCTTGCCGGCCAGAATCAGGCTTTCCGCCCAGCTGTAGAGCTGCTCGAAATAGTCGGAGGCATGATAAAGGTGTTCCCCCCAGTCATAACCCAGCCAGCGAACATCG
>JBJHAU010000312.1:0-1821 GCA_050480665.1 Alphaproteobacteria bacterium
CGGGGCGCGTGTCACCGGCACAAGGGGCGAGCCTCTATAAGGCCTTCAGATCAATCCCGCAAGGGGAGAAGACGGATCCGCATAGCGTTTTTTCGGCATCCGCCCGGCCAGATAGGCAAGCCTGCCAGCCACGATGGCGTGGCGCATGGCCCGGGCCATACGCAAGGGGTCGCGGGCCTCGGCAATCGCCGTGTTCATCAGAACCCCGTCGCAGCCCAGTTCCATCGCGATGGCGGCATCCGAGGCGGTTCCGACACCGGCATCGACAAGGACCGGCACCGAGGCGTTTTCCTTGATGATCCGGATGTTGACCGGGTTCTGGATCCCGAGGCCGGAACCGATCGGCGCGGCCAAAGGCATGATCGCCACACAGCCCAGATCTTCCAGCCGTTTGGCCTGGATCGGATCATCCGAGCAGTAGACCATCACCTTGAATCCCTCGCGGATCAGGATTTCCGCGGCGGCCACGGTTTCCGGCATGTCGGGATAGAGGGTCTTCTGATCGCCGAGAACCTCGAGCTTGACGAGATCCCAGCCGCCCGCCTCGCGGGCAAGGCGCAGGGTTCTGACCGCATCCTCGGCGGTAAAGCAGCCTGCGGTGTTGGGCAGATAGGTGTAGCGGCGAGGATCGACGTAATCCACCAGCATCGGCTGCGCCGGATCGCTGAGATTGACCCGCCGCACGGCCACCGTGACAATTTCCGCCCCCGAGGCCTCGATCGCCCGCGCCGTCTCCTCGAAATCCCGGTATTTACCGGTGCCCACCAGAAGCCGCGAGGTGAAAGGGCGTCCGGCAATGACAAGGGGTTCGGGATCGGCAAAAGCACCGGCTGTCCCGTTGTCGATACCGTCCTTGCCGTCCATGCCATCCATCTCTTCCATCCCTTCCATGCCGCCCCCGATGAAGTGCACGATTTCCAGCTGATCACCGTCCTTGACGGGCGTCGTGGCGTAAAGCGAGCGCGGCACGATTTCCCGGTTGAGTTCGATCGCCACCTTGGCCGCGTCGATCTCCAGCCCGGCAAGCAGGGCCGCAAGATCTTCCACATCATCGACCTTGCGGGATTCGCCATTGATCTGTAACCGCATGGGTTATCCGCTCCTGCCCCGGGCGATACCCCGTCACGGGATCCCGGCCCTGTTCGTGACAGGACTATAAACGATCCGGCAGGGGATCGAAAACCATGGATACGACGGCTCAGCCGAAACCGTTGGCGGTGTTGATCAGATAGATCGCGCCCAGCCCGCCTGCCACGATCAGCGACAACAGCAGGATGGCCATGATCACCTGGGAGGACAGGCTTGATTTCCGTCTTGGAGGCGGGCGCCTTGGCGGTGCGACGGTACGCAACGGAGCCTCCACCCGGGCCTTGGTCGCGGCGTTGATCTTGTCGGCCTTGGTCGAACGGAACACGGTTCGGGTGCGGGATTTCTCGGTCTGTTCGTCGAAGGTTTCCTCGACCACGCGCACGGCCGAGAATCGGCCCCCGCGATCCATCCTTTCCGCCTCGCACAGGGCGAGATCAAGATCGTCGAAGATGGAATCGATCGTCCAGGCACCACCACGATAGACGTGGATTTCGAAGATCTTCATGACCGCCATGACCGCCCCCCGCCTGTCATCCGGCCGATGATCCGTCGCGGACGCGACAGTTGGCCCCGCCGAGGAGCGCCACGATACGGCCGCCTTCATGTTCCGGGCGATCCTCGCCCAGCGGCAGGAGAATGCTGCGATACAGAAGATCGCGTCCGTGGATATCGATGAAGTTTCCGCCATAGCTGGCGGGAACCTTCCGCTCAAGAACATCGCCCGCAAAGGCC
>JBJHAU010000313.1:0-1774 GCA_050480665.1 Alphaproteobacteria bacterium
GCCTGGGCCTGACGCGAGAGGGCGATATTGCAGGGTGCCGCCTCGTTCCAGCAGGTCGCGACACCCACCAGGGGAGCATGGATCTCGTCCTCGGTCAGCCCCATGGCATGATAGTAGGAACGATGCGGCGCCCTTTCCGGGCCTTCCGTGACATGGCGCGAAGGAAGGCGGGATTTGTCAAACCGCTTGGCGGTGTTGTCTGGCATGGGATCCTCGTTCACAAAAAGACATGGCAACGGGTCAGAGTGGCACAATCCGGCCGGTAGCATAGTCGAGCCAGACCCGGGAACAAGCAGGAAACGTCCCTGCCCGACCGTGAATCGGGCGCAGGAACCCTTCAGCCCCCGGCAAGCCCTGCCAGTGCCTGGGCAAGCTTTGCATGCTGGGCCTCATAGGCGGCAAGACGTTCGCGGTTTTCCTCGATCACCGCTTCCGGAGCCTTGGCGATGAAGTCCGCCTTGCCAAGCCGGGATTCGATCCGAACGATTTCCTGCTGCACCTTGAGGGCCTCGGATTCGAGCCTGCGCCGTTCCTCCGCGACATCGATGACGCCTTCGAGCGGCAGAAGGAAAGTCACCGATCCGAAGACGATCTGGGCGGCACCCAGAGACAGGGCCCGGGCGATGGTGTCTTCCGTGGCGTCCGGAACGATCGATTCGATGCGGGCGAGCCTCTCGATGGCAGCCCCGTGGCTGGCGAGACGGGCGCGAAGCTTTTCATCCGCGTCCTTGACCAGCATCGGAATCTTCGCCCCCGCCGGAACGTTCATGGCCGCCCGGACGGTGCGGATTTCCGCGATCAGGCGGGTAAGCCACGAGATTTCGTCATGCGCCTCGCCATCGCGGGCTTCGGCGGGAATTTCCGGCCAGGAGGCGGCAATCAGCGACGAGGCGCGCTCCGGAGCAAGGGAATGCCACAATTCCTCGGTGATGAAAGGCATCAGCGGGTGCAGAAGGTGCAGGATCTGGTCGAGAACATGGGCGCAGCAGGCGCGGGTTTCCTCTGCTGCCGGGCTTTCCTCGGCCAGCACCGGCTTGATCAGTTCCAGATACCAGTCGCAGAAATGGCCCCAGATGAAATGGTAGAGCGCATTGGCCGCCTCGTTGAACCGATAGGCGTCAAGCTCGCTCGCGACACGGTCGGCGGTCTCTCCCAGAGCCGTCAGGATCCATCGGTTGACAAGGTCCTTCGCCTGTTCGGGCCGAAAGCCGGCCACCGGATGGCATCGGTTGATCTCGGCAAAACGGGCGGCATTCCACAGCTTGGTCGCAAAATTGCGATAGCCTTCGACACGGGCCGGATCAAGCTTGATGTCGCGTCCCTGGGCGGCCAGGGCCGCAAGGGTGAAGCGCAGGGCATCGCAGCCATAATCCTCGATCAGGGTCAGGGGATCGATCACATTGCCCTTGGATTTCGACATCTTCTGGCCCCTGGCGTCGCGCACCAGGGCGTGGATGTAGACATCCTTGAACGGAACATCCTTCATGAAGTGCAGGCCCATCATCATCATCCGGGCAACCCAGAAGAAGATGATGTCGAATCCGGTCACCAGCACATCGGTCGGGTAATAGCGTGCGAGTTCTGCCGTCTCGTCTGGCCAGCCGAGGGTGGAAAAGGGCCAGAGCGCCGATGAGAACCAGGTATCGAGAACATCGGGGTCGCGTTCAAGGGGCACCGCGGTCCCGTAATGACGCATGGCCGACGCCTGGGCTTCCTCTTCGGTTTCCGCCACGAAAACCCGGCCATCAGGCCCATACCAGGCGGGGATCTGGTG
>JBJHAU010000314.1:0-1764 GCA_050480665.1 Alphaproteobacteria bacterium
GCCGATCTTTCTGCGGTCTATGACATTCCTGTCCAGGTTTCCGCCGTCCTCGGAAGGGCCAACATGCAGGTCAGCCAGCTTCTCAAGCTCGGACGCGGTGCGGTGGTCGAGCTGGACAGGAAGGTCGGCGAAGCCATCGATATCTATGTGAACAACCGCCTTGTGGCACGAGGCGAGGTGGTCGTGGTGGAGGATCGCCTGGGCGTCACCATGACGGAAATCGTCAAATCCGAACAGGCGGCGGGCTGAAACCCGTCCCGTACTCACGAGACACCCGCCACGGGCGGACAGGAGCAAGCGGAATGCGACTTCTCATTGTAGGTTCCCTGAACGGCCAGATCGGTGCCGCCTCGAAGATTGCCATCTCGCGCGGCGCCAAGGTGGTGCATGCCGACGATATCGACACAGCGCTTCATATCCTGCGTTCCGGGCAGGGCGCCGATATCCTGATGGCCGACGACAAGCTCGAGATCGGCCGGCTGGTCTCCAGCCTGAAATCGGAACGGATCAATGTTCCGGTTGTCGCCTGCGGCTTCGGACGCGATAGCCGCGCCGCCGTGGGAGCCATCCGCAGCGGCGCCCAGGAATACATTCCCCTTCCCCCGGATCCGGAACTGATTGCCGCCGTTCTCGAGGCGGTGACGGAAGACACCCATACCATCATCTTCACCGATCCCCGGATGGCGGAAACACTGTCCCTTGCCGACCAGGTTGCGCCCACCGATGCGACGATCCTGATCGCCGGGGAATCCGGCACCGGCAAGGAACTGATGGCCCGCCACATTCACAGCCACTCCCGTCGCGCCCAGAAGCCGTTCATCTCGGTCAATTGCGCCGCCATTCCGGAACATCTTCTGGAATCCGAACTTTTCGGACATGAAAAAGGCGCCTTCACCGGCGCCGTTGCCCGCCGGATCGGCAAGTTCGAGGAGGCCCATGGCGGTACCCTTCTTCTCGATGAAATCAGCGAAATGGATCTCAGGCTTCAGGCCAAGCTGCTTCGCGCCATTCAGGAAAGGGAGATCGACCGTGTCGGCGGCACCACCCCGATCAAGGTGGATATCCGGCTGATGGCCACCACGAACCGGGATCTCGAAGCGGCGATCCGCCAGGGCCTGTTCCGCGAAGATCTCTACTTCAGGCTGAACGTGGTCACCCTGACCATGCCAAGCCTGCGCGAACGCCCCCGCGACATCGCCCTTCTCGCGGAGCATTTCATCGCCAAGTACAGCGAGGTCAATGGCGTGCGTTGCCGTCCGCTCTCGGCCTCGGCCCTTCACAAGCTTCAAAATCATCACTGGCGAGGCAATGTCCGCGAGCTGGAAAACACCATGCATCGCTCGGTGCTTCTCGCCTCCGGTGAAGAGATCGGCGATCAGGCCATCCATCTGTCCTTCGACAGCGGTCTTTCCGAGACCTCCCCCCCGGGGGCGGGCGGAACCCCCCGTTCTTCAGCTTCGCTGCAGGGATGCGGCCCCGAGACGCCATCTGCCTCTTCCCCGGCCGAATTCCTGCCCGGCACCGCGCCCCTCGTAGGGCGCACCGTGGCCGATGTGGAGCGGGATCTGATCATCGAGACCCTCAGCCACTGCCTTGGCAACAGGACTCATGCGGCTCATATCCTCGGCATCTCGATCAGGACCCTGCGCAACAAGCTGAAGCAGTATTCCGATGAAGGCGTGAACGTGCCGACGCCAGGTCTTCTCGACAGGGCCGCCCTGTAACCCTTCACGCGAAACGGGTCAGGACGGGCCATGACCTGTC
>JBJHAU010000315.1:0-1759 GCA_050480665.1 Alphaproteobacteria bacterium
CCGCCCGGACCCTGCCCGAACCCGGGAAGGTCGCAGCCGGAAAGGCCCGGGGCATGACGGGGATGAAATGCGGGGCGCCGGGCAGGGGCGCCGGGTCTCGCCTTTTCCCCCGGCCCGTGTTACACCGAAATCCCCCGGGCGGCGGCATCACGGCCCCGCCTTGTCCTTCTCCGAATTCCCGTCATGCCTGACCCAGAAACGCGTTCCTCTTCCTCCGGCCCCAGGCTGGACACGCTCGTGCCTGTCGATCGCGCCGTTGCCGAATTGCGGCGCGGCGGTTTCGTCATCATTGCGCCTTCCGAACCGGATGCTGGCGATGGTTCAGGCGATGGCGGGGACAACGGGCTGCTGGTTCAGGCGGCGGAAGCGATCACCCCGCGCAGTCTTGACCGTCTGGCCAGGTTGACCGGCGCCACCCCCAGCCTTCTGCTCACCCGGCAACGGGCGCTGGCGCTGGCCCTTGGCGGCGCCCGCGGCGCATCCTCGACCGACGGAAGCGAAGCGGCGGATCGCAATACGGTGGCCCTGAGCCTTCCCCAGGGGATCGGTGCCCGCGAGGTGCGCGACATCGCCGATCCGCTGGCGCGTCTTTCGCTGCGCCTTCCCCCGCGCGACGAAGCCATGGAAGCCCGCGAGACCCTTTGCGCCGCCGCCGTGCAGCTGACCAAGCTCGCCCGCCTGCTTCCCGCATCGCTGGTGGCGGAAATTCCTTCGGGCCGGGCCGGTCTCGATGCGCTCTCGCGTGAGGAAAACCTGATGGTGGTCGCCGCCGCCTCCGTGTCCGGCTACGAGGCCCAGGCGGCGCGATCCCTGAAGGCGGTAAGCCAGGCGCGCGTGCCGCTGGCCGGGGCCGAGGATGCCCGGATCGTTGCCTATCGCCCGGCCGATGGCGGCATCGAGCATCTGGCCATCGTGATCGGCGAGCCGGCCCGAAGCGAGCCGGTTCTGGCGCGGCTGCATTCCGAGTGCTTCACCGGCGATCTGCTGGCCAGCCTGCGCTGCGACTGCGGCGACCAACTGCGCGGGGCGATCGAACAGATCGCCGCAGCCGGGGCGGGAATCCTGATCTATCTGGCGCAGGAAGGCCGGGGCATCGGGCTGGTCAACAAGCTTCGCGCCTACAATCTTCAGGATGAGGGTGTCGATACGGTCGAGGCCAACGAACAGCTCGGTTTCGATGCCGACGAACGGATCTACCTGCCTGCGGCCGAAATCCTGCGCGATCTCGGCTTCGACAAGGTACGGCTTCTGACCAACAACCCCGAAAAGGTCGCCGCCCTCGAAGGATGCGGGATCGCCGTGGTGGAACGGGTCGGCCATGCCTTCCCGGCAAACCCGCACAACGAAGCCTATCTGGCCACCAAGAAGGCGAAGAGCGGCCACCTCTTCTAGTCTTTTCCTGTTCTGGTCCTTTCCTGCAGTCTTTCGGTCCTTGTCCGTTTTCCGGGCCCGGGTTCCGGCGGGCTACACCCCATTCCGGAACCGATGGCAGAGGCGGCAAATCCTGCCCTTCCCTGCCCCATACCTTCCGCCATGAGGCCTGTTTTGCCCGGTCCCTGCGCGGAATGGGTCACGGGCGGGGGCGCGGGCGGGCGCCCCTTGCGCCCCGAACGATCCCGGAAACAGCCCTTTCGCCGCTTTCGAACCGCCCTTCAGACCATGGCACGGAGCTTGCTTCGAAAGGGTCATGACATCCCATGATGCCCCGAATCTCCATGGCGTTGGTGAGCCTGGTGGCGATTCCTTTTCCCGGATCGCG
>JBJHAU010000316.1:0-1728 GCA_050480665.1 Alphaproteobacteria bacterium
CGCCCCGAGGAAGACCCAGTGAATGGCGATCACCCGCGAGAGCCGGGCCGCCACAAGGGTTCCTCCTGCCGCCGCCAGTTGAGAGAGGGTGATGAAGGCGCCGATCACCGTCGCCTGAAGGCCGATTTCGGAAAGATAGATGATGTAGAAGGAGTGCAGCATGGTGGCCGAGGCAATCCGCACCGAGGAGACGATCACCACGAAGGCGACCACAGGCAGGGCCAGAAGGCCGATCGCCCCCACATAATCGGACAGCCGCGGCATCAGGTCACGCCAGCGGAATGGTTGATCGCTTGATGCGGCGCTGCCCTGGCTCGTTTCCAGATCCGCGGGCGGGATCAGCTTCACCGACAGCCAGAACAGCGCACCGACCACGCTGACCGAGACAAAGGCGACCCAGGGCGGAAAAAGGTCCCAGAGCGCTCCGGCGGTGACAGGCGCAAGCATCACCCCGATCCGGGCGAAGAACGAGAAGCGGCCCACGATGGCCGGATTCTTCCGGCCGATATCGACAGCCAGCGACTGGGCACCCATCCAGGCGAAGGATGTCACGGTGCCGATCGCCATCTGCAGGAGCAGGAGAGCGGGAAACCAGCTGGACAGGATGAAGAAGGGCGGGATCAGCGTGCAGCCCGCAGCCATCAGCAGAAGAACCAGCCTGGTGCCGTAGCGATCCATCAGGACACCGCCATGAATCGCAAGAAAGGAGGGCACGAAGGCCTTGGCGCTGACCAGGATGCCCAGTTCCATCGGCCCCATGCCGAGGGAAAGCGCCCAGAGCGGGACGATGAAGCCGATCAGATCGGTCAGGCTGTCGGTGGTCATGCCGGTGGCGTAGGTCATCACCTCGCCGCGCCGCGAGACGCCGCCCTTCGACCTGCCCGGCCGTTGCGCCTGCGTCATGTCCTGAATCCCGGAAGGCGGCTGACAACCATCGCCACAAGAAGGCAGCAGCCGGTCAGGATCCCGCCCACCACATAGAAGGCACTGGCGATACCGACGCCGTCGACGATGAACCCCATACCGCTTGGCACGATCACCGAGGCGAAGCGGTTGGCTGTGGTTCGCAACCCGATGGAGGTGCCTTGCTGTTCCGGCTTCACCGCGCGAGACAGGATGCCGAACATCACCGGCTGGGTCAGGCCCTGGGCATAGCCCCGGCAGAAGGTGGCGAGGCCAAGAAAGATCAGAATGCCGCCGAGGGCCGGGGTGATGCTGACCGCCAGCAGGGATACGGCCGTGAAGGCGATGAAGACCCAGTGCGGGCGAATATGTCTTTCCCACCACCCTGCCATCAGGGCGCCGAGGATTCCGCCGCCCTCCGACAGGCCGATCAGCAACCCGATCACGCTGCCCAGGAGGCCGATTTCCTGAAGATAGACGACATAGAAGGAAGTCTGGACGGCGGAAGACGAAATCCGCAGGGCGCTCATCACGAACACGAAGGCCACCACCGGAAGGACAAGAAGGGCGAAGGCATCGGCATAGTCGCGCCAGCGGATGCCGAGACTTCTGATCCCGCCCCTCGTGGGCCCGGATGCCGTTTCGGACGCATTCGGCGATGTTTGGGCGTTGCCGCTGAAAGGCACCAGCCACAGGGCGAGCACCACCAGCCAGGCGCAGAAGGCGACAAAGCCGAAGGCCGCCCATGCCCCGGCCAGATCCCAGATCACACCAAGCACGGGCGGGGCGCCCAGGGTTCCGATTCGTCCCGCCACGGAAAAGCCT
>JBJHAU010000317.1:0-1724 GCA_050480665.1 Alphaproteobacteria bacterium
CCATCCCCTGAACGGGGCTACCATCGTGAATCTTTCCCCGGCCCTGACGGAAGAGCTGCAACTTCCCCACAGCCTCGAAGGGGTGATGATTCTCGGTCTGGACCGGGGCAGTTTCGCCGCGCGAGCCGGGCTCCAGCCGGGCGATCTGATCCGATCCGTCAACGGCGAGACCGTGGCAACGGGCGAAGGCCTCGTGGCGCTGCTTTCCAGGCTTGATGGGGCGCCACGCTGGCGGCTCGGGCTCGAGCGCGGCGGACGGGCGCTCACCCTGTCCTTCGGGGATTGAGATGAGCCTGTTCGAAAGGGATGCAGGAAGGCCTCTGGCCGATCGCATGCGCCCTCAGCGGATCGAGGATGTCGTCGGCCAGGAGCATCTTCTGGCGCCCGGGGCGCCGCTCGGGGCGATGATTCGCGAAGGGCATCTTGCCAGCATGATTCTCTGGGGGCCTCCGGGATGTGGCAAGACCACGCTGGCAAGGCTTCTGGCCGGTGCGACGGCCATGGCCTTCATTCCCCTTTCCGCGGTTTTTTCCGGGGTTGCCGATCTCAAGAAGGTCTTTGCCGAAGCCGCAAGCCGACGTCGCATGGGTGAGGGCACCCTGCTGTTCGTCGACGAGATTCATCGCTTCAACCGGGCGCAGCAGGATGCCTTTCTGCCGGTGGTGGAAGATGGCACCATCACCCTGATCGGCGCCACCACGGAAAACCCCTCATTCGAGCTGAACAGTGCCCTGCTTTCGCGCTGCCGCGTCTTCATCCTGCGCCGCCTCGATGCCGAGGCGCTCGGACAGTTGATCGATGCCGCCATGCGGGAGACCGGAATCGCCCTCAACCTGACCGAGGACGGACGGGAGACCCTGATCCGCCTTGCCGATGGCGATGGCCGTTACCTTCTCAACCTGGTGGAAGCCCTTCAGGCTTCATGCGGTGGGGCAGGCCAGGCGCCAACGGGGGATGGTGAAGGTTCGGACGCGGCCATGGATGCAGGCCGGGTCTCGCAGATTGTTCAGCTTCGGGCCCCGGTCTACGACAAGGGACAGGATGGCCACTACAACCTGATCTCGGCGCTTCACAAATCGCTTCGCGGATCCGATCCCGATGCGGCGCTCTATTGGCTCGCGCGGATGCTGGCGGCGGGGGAGGATCCCTTCTACATCCTGCGCCGCCTTGTCCGGTTCGCCAGCGAGGATGTCGGCCTTGCCGAGCCGGAGGCCCTTGTGCAAGCCCTCGCGGCGCGGGATGCGTATCACTTTCTCGGATCCCCGGAAGGCGAACTGGCCCTGGCCCAGGCCGTGATCTTTCTGGCGACGGCGCCGAAATCGAATGCCGTTTACCGGGCAGAAAGGGAAGCCGGGCGTCTCGTGCGCGAAACCGGTTCGCTGATGCCCCCCGCCCATATCCTGAACGCCCCCACGGCCCTGATGCGCGACAGCGGTTACGGGGCTGGCTATGCCTATGATCACGACTCTCCGGATGCCTTTTCCGGACAGATGTATTTTCCCGAGCAGATCGCCCGTCGGCAATTCTACCGGCCGACCGATCGGGGATACGAAAGGGGGATTGCCGAAAGGCTGGAACGATGGTCGCGGCTGCGTTCCGAGCGCGAGAGCGGCCCCGGGAGCCCTCCCTCATGACAGGCAGGGGATCGTGATGAGCCGCCATGATGCCATTCTCGTTGCCGCCGATGATGATGGTCTCAGGCTTGACCGCTGGCTACGCAAGCA
>JBJHAU010000318.1:0-1707 GCA_050480665.1 Alphaproteobacteria bacterium
TCCTGACTGAATCCCGCAGCCTGTGTGATGGCCGTGGCCGGGATCTGTTCCGTCAGAACGCCCTTCCGGTCCGACGAGGCGATGACCCTTCGGGAAGCATCGATCAGAAGAACCCGGGTTCGCATCGGCCGTTTCATCGCGGGGCTTGGCCTCGGGAAGGAATCCCGTGTCGCGGTGATGACCGGCCGGACGCACCATTTCGTGGCCGCAGCCCTTGGCGTTCTCAAGGCGGGGTCTGCCTATGTTCCGCTGGATCCCGTCTTGCCGCTGGAGCGCCGCCGCACCCTGATCGATCAGGCCGGGGCCGCCCTTCTTGTTGCCGAATCCTCGTTGATCGGCGATGCCCACAAGCTGCGCTGGCAGTGTCCGTCTCTCACGCATCTTCTGGTTCCCGATGCCGAAGATATCGACGCCCTCAGCGAACCTCCCGGCGCGCTCATGTCCGGCGAGTTGTGGGACATGCTGGCCGGCGATGAGGCCGATGACATCCTGGCCGGGGGCTGGAAAAGCCCCTTCACCGGTCTTTCCATGCCTGCCGAGGGTCTCGCCGCCTTTGCCGACAACGCGCGCCGCAAGGCGGGCGATGCGCTGGGGCCGGAAGCCCGGGTGCTGGAGATCGGCTGTGCCTCGGGGTTCACCCTGCGCGCCATTGCTCCGGAGGTGGGCAGTTATGTCGCCATCGACATTTCCCGGCGCAATGTGGAGCGCGCCGAACGCTGGGCCCATGCGCAGGGGCTTGGCCATGTGTCGGGGCGCCAGATGGCGGCCCATGACATCGACATCTTCCCGGCCGGATCCTTCGATGTCATCGTGCTCAACAGCGTCATCGAGAACTTTCCCGGCTTCGGGTATCTGCGTCAGGTTCTGGACAAGGCCCTGAAGCTTCTGGCGCCGGGCGGGATCATCCTGTGCGGCAGTGTCTGGGATCTCGATCGCAAGGGCGCCTATCTCGCCGATCTCGCCGCCTTCGCCCGTGCCAATGCGGGCAAGGGTTTCAACACCCGCCTCGAATTCATCGAGGATCTGTTCGTTCCGCGGGCCTTCTTTGCCGAATGGGCCGCCGAACGCGGCGCACGGGCCGAAGTTTCGGCCACCGTGGCGCCCGGGTTCGAGCCGGGACCCTATGTGTTCGATGCTCTCCTGCGCCCGGCTGGCGGCACGTCTTCCGACGTTTCCCGCGAGCCCCCTGCGGCGCGCCATGATCTGAGGGCTCTCGCTCGCGCCACGGCGCCCTTGCCGGAGGTAACACCCGGCATGCTGGCCTATGTGTTGTTCACCAGCGGAACCACCGGCCGGCCCAAGGGGGCGATGATCGAACATGGCTCCGTGGTCAATCTGACCCAGTCGGTCGAGCGCACCCTGTTCGCCCTGCTGGGTGGCGTGGTCGACAGCCAGGAGGTGGGGCTGAATGTGAGCTGTCTTGCCTCCTTTGCCTTCGACGGCTCGGTCAAGCAGCTGTTCGCGACCCTGCTGTGCGGCCATACTGTTCATCTCGTTGATGAGGATACCAAGCGCAATCCGGATGCCCTGCATGGCTTCATCGAGGCGCGCCGTCTGGATCTGGTGGATGCCACCCCCAGCCTGTTCGCCCTGCTCGTGGATGCCTGGCGGGACAGCGGACGCTCTTCCTCGGCCCGGCTGTTCCTACTTGGGGGCGAGGCGGTGCAGAGTGATCTTCTGCGTCTGTTCTGGAGTCTTCCCGGTCAT
>JBJHAU010000319.1:0-1705 GCA_050480665.1 Alphaproteobacteria bacterium
GTCGAGCAGCATCAGATTGTCCACATGGAAATCGCGCAACACCAGGCTCGCCCCGGCTTCCCTGCCCTGCATTCCCCGGTCCCGGCCCGCCCGGGCGGCCTCCGTGCCGCAGAGCCGGGCGGCGGCGAGAGCCTCGCCCCACAGCCCCCTGTAGTCCTGCATCGCCGCTTCGCCCGGTTCTGCCCCGCGCATCGCCGGCCAGTACCACTCGATGAACAGCATCGCCTCGCCGATATGGCGCTCGGCATCATAAGGCGCGATCCCGGCAGGCAATGCCCGCTCCGCCGGCAGGTGATGCAGGGCAAGCAGCACATCGGTCGCCAGATCATAGAGCGCCGCCTCATCCGCGCCTTCGGCCAGAAGCCGGGTGAAGGTGGCCGTTCCGAAATCCTCGATCACCGCAAGACCGCCTTCGAGATCCTGGGCGTAAACGGCAGGGGCGCTGAACCCGAGAGAGTCGAGATGGCGGGCAAGGCCGAGCCAGGGGCGAAGATCTTCCTGCGGGGGCGGGGCATCCATCAGCAGGGCGGGGGCCGGGCCTCCGTGAAGCCTTGCATAACGGCGGAACGAGGCATCGCCCTGAAGGGCCTCGATCCGCGCCCTGCCGAACCCCGAATCGGCGAGGAAATCGGCAATGCGTTCCTGCCGCGCGCCGTGCCCCGATGCCTCAACGCGGCTCATGGGTCCCCCCCGGCCAGAAAAGCCTCAAGCGCCCGGCCGCGAGGGCCGAATCCGGAAAGACGAACATGACGCCGATCCCCCTGCCCGGGCTCCAGAGCCATCTCCAGCCGGTCGGCCGGCAGGGCCGCGCCCATCCGTTCCGGCCATTCGATCAGGCAAAGCGCCGTCGACAGGGCCTCCTCAAGACCCAGCTCCAGAACCTCTTCGGGAGAATCAAGCCGATAGAGATCGACATGCCATATGGGATAGTCGCAGCCCGGTCCCCGGCCCGGAGCCTCGTAAACCTGAACCAGGGTGAAGCTGGGGCTCGGCACCGGTTCGACCGGCACGCCGCAGGCCCGGGCGCGTCCCTGGATCAGACAACGGGCAAAGGCCGTCTTGCCGGCGCCAAGCGGGCCCGACAGGGTGATCACATCACCCGCCCCGAGCATGGGCAGAAGCCGCAGGGCCAGGGCCTCGGTGGCATCAGGATCGGGCAGGTCGGTGGCAATCATCATCCCTTGTCCGGCTGTCTTCTTTCGTTGTAGACCCAGCGCCCGGGCCAGACAAGAAGGGCCGGGCGCACAGCGAAGGCTTGCGCTTGCCGCCGCCGTGGATATCTTGGGCGCGCCACAGCCAGCGGAGAGAAGGGCATGAGCACGGCAAGACCCGCCGGAACCATCGATCAGGAGCACCGGGATCCGACACCGGTCGAAACCGACATCGCCATCATCGGGGCAGGGCCGGTCGGGCTGTTCGCGATCTTCGAATGCGGCATGCTGCGGCTTGGCTGCCATGTGATCGACGCCCTGGAGAGCATCGGCGGGCAATGCATCGCCCTTTATCCGGAAAAGCCGATCTACGACATTCCGGCCTGGCCCAGAATCAGTGCCCGCGATCTGATCGACCGCCTTCACGAGCAGGCGGCCCCCTTCAAGCCGGGCTTTCATCTTGGCCAGAGGGTGGAAATCCTCGAACAGGCAGGAGATGGCCGCTTCCGCCTGCAAACCTCGGCCGGGCGATGCCTCATTGCCGGGGCGGTGAT
>JBJHAU010000320.1:0-1683 GCA_050480665.1 Alphaproteobacteria bacterium
GGCCACGGCCAGAACAATCCTGTCGGGGATCCTGCGGCGCAGACAATCCTCGACCGCGGCCCACACCAGAAGCGCGACAAGGCCGTAAGGGAGAATGGCGTGAACGGGCTGAAGAAGGATCATCGCGTCACCATTCCTCTGTCGAACCAACCGTCACCATCAGTCGTGTTTCCGAAGTCTTCGCACGTGCGGCAAGACTGCAAGGAACAAGACCGCGGGTCGTAAAGCAAAGGCGGCGGCTCGATGGGCAGGGATTCCCGAGCGGAATACCTGCCGGAATGCCTGCCGGAATGCCTGAATGCCCTGCATGTCTTGCGGCAGGGCGGTTGTCAGGCCGCTGCCGGGCCGTCGGAAACCATCTCGCCAGCACCGCCGTCACCCGGGCCCGGCGGAGCCCGGGCAACGGCGGAATCCTGGCAGGGCTGTCCTCATTCAGGCGGGGGGGCTCCACCTTCACCGCCGGTGCCCTGGGCCACGGCCCCTTCAAGGGTATCCGAGACGCTGGAAAAGATGCTTTCCAGCGATCCCCCCATCGCCCCGAGAGCCCCGATCGCGGCCACCGACACAAGAGCCGCGATCAGGCCGTATTCGATGGCCGTGGCACCGGAATCGTCATGCAGCATATCGCGCAGCAAGATCATCATGTCTTCATCCTCCAAGGTTCTGGCAGGGTCGGGGGTATCCCCGACCGCCCTGCATCCACGTTCATCCCGCACCGAAGTTTCTTGTACGAAGATTCCTGAACAAGATGTTCCCGGGCTGGAAGCGATGCAGCAACGCCAGCACGATGACGAAAGAGAATGCGACAATCAATATTTATAGTTTCGAAGTTTTTGTGAACTTTTTGCAATTTTATTTTGGTAAATCCTAAACTTTTTATAAAGTCATCAATGTATTATCCTCTGATTTTATATCAATTTTGATAAAGTCATGAGCGATTTGTGATGCCCGATCCCTGCCTCGCTGGTAAGACCATGAATCCATGCGCCAAGGTCAAGGCGCCACCCAGCACCCGGAGGATTGGATCCATGGCGGATGCACCCGGAGATCACCCTTTCCGAGCAGGGCCGGAAGCTTCGGCTTCGCCAGAACGCCCGCATCGTGACAGCCTCTCGCTTCTTGGCCGGCTGCGGCGGGCCCGGGAAGGTGCCATCGCCCTCTACATTGCCATCGCTGCGGTTCCGCTTGTGGGATTCCTTGGTCTCGCCGTGGATACCACACGCGCCCATGTGGTGAAGGCGCAGCTTTCCCAGGCTTTGGATGCTGCGGCCCTGGCCGGGGGACGGGTCATGTTCTCTGAAACGCGCGATGCCGATATTGCGATGTATTTTTCCGCGAATTTTCCAAGCGGATTCCTGGGCTCGACGGTGGATGGCCCGCATTGGGTGATCGATGGCGATCAGGAAGTGATTGCCATCACCGCCAGCGCCACCCTGCCCACCACCTTTCTTCGGGTTCTCGGGCAGGACAGCATGACCGTTTCCGCCCATGGCGAGGTGACACGCCAGACAACGATGCTCGATGTCGTGATCTCCATCGACATGTCGGGATCCATGACCGCGACCATGGCGTCCGGTGGAACGCAGATCGATGCCGCGCGCGAGGCGGCCCTTGATCTTGTGGATATCCTGTTCGGCGAGGATGAAACCAAGGCACTTCTGAATATCGGCCTGGTGCCATGGA
>JBJHAU010000321.1:0-1665 GCA_050480665.1 Alphaproteobacteria bacterium
GCCCATAAACTCGGATCGTCGTCCATGATGCTTTCCGTTCCTGAGTTGGGTCTTGCGGCATGAGCCTGCGGTGCGGATAAAGCCCCTACGGGGCCTTACCCGATCCGGAGAGACCGGGGCCGACAGCAGGCGTTGGGGCTTTACCCAATCCCCTCCGGCCTGTCAAACCGGATCGGGCTCAGGTGTTAGAGTGTAGGGGTGTCGGGGTGCCGGGGAGGGGCAGATTCAGCCCGCTTGCCGCCGGGTGATGCCCGAAAGAAAAGAACCCCGCCGGTCTCCCGGCGGGGTTCGGATCCCTGCGGGGCGCGCGGTGCGCCCGAAGGGCCTGTTACTTGATGACTTCGACGGCGCGCATCACGACCTCGCGCGGGGTGGCGTAAAGGTCGCGGATGGCGGCTTCAACCTCGGCGCCGCTCATCGGGCCGATGATCTCGCGGCGGGTCCGTTCGGCCTCTTCAAGGAAGGCGGAATCCTTGATCATGGCATCGAACCCGGTGCGCAGGGCACCCAGCCGGTCTTCGGGAACATTGGGCCCCATGCCGAAGGGGCGGCCAATCTCGGCCGAGGACAGGATAAGATTCAGGATCTGCCGGTCTTCCTGGGATTTCGCCCGGTCGAGGATATAGGGCAGGGGAGGCATCCCCGGCACCTCGGCGCTGGAGAAGCGGACAATCGGCACCACCAGATTGTTTTCCAGCCAGTTGGCGGGAACGCTGCCCCACGCACCGCAATCGCCATGCAGCTCGCCCCGCTCGATGGCGATCCGCTGCTCGGCGCTGCCGGGATAGCCGGTGATGTGGCGAATCTTGGCCCCGAACAGGTTCGCCAGCAGGCGGCCGTTGATGTAGGAGTTCGAGCCCGCCGCCGTCGCCCCCATGATCACCTCATCGCGGGCGAAAAGATCTTCCAGGCTGCGGATCCCCGTCTCGTGCCAGTAATAGCAGACGCGAACATCGCTGGTGGCGCTGCCGACAAAGCGCATCCGGGAGAAATCGACCGGAGCCTTCTCGCGATCCGCAAGGGCCGGGGCAATCAGGCCGGGGTTGAAGGCCACCATCTGGGTGCCGTTCTGGGGGGCGACTTCAAGAATGTAGCGCACCGCCGTCAGGCTGGAGGCGCCTGGCATGTTCTGAACCAGGATCTGGGGCTTGCCGGGAACATGCTCGCCGATATAGCGGGCCACCAGGCGAGCATAGGCATCATAGCCGCCGCCCGGGGTGAAGCCGACAATGATGGTCACGCGGTTCTGCTTGTAGAAATCGGCAATGGCATCGGCCCGGGCTTCCGGGGCAAGGGCTTGGCCGCCAACCAGCGCGGCAGCGGCAAGGGAAAGCAGGGTTTTTCTGATCATCGTGAAGCCTCCTGAGGCAATCATGGCCGCGCATGAATGGTTCTGCGCGCGAACGGTTTTCGTGACCGTCTTGTCCCGTCGGCGTTGGTCACGCGTGTTATATCGAGCCGACGATCGGAACCGGGCGAGCCTAGCCGCATCCACCACGAAGATCAAGGCTGCCCCCGGGGGGGCTTGCGGCCGGCAGATTTCCCTTGATCGCGGGGTTTTGCCTCTGGAACACTCGATCCCATGGCCGATCATCTCCCTTCCGGGCACACCCTTCAGGATCTGTTTCACGACTTCGCCCGTTTCGGCGACGCCCCCGCGCTGAT
>JBJHAU010000322.1:0-1640 GCA_050480665.1 Alphaproteobacteria bacterium
GTGATGCTCCGCAAACCATCCTGCACGGCCTGCTCAGCGGACTTGCCCACCCGGTGATCGGCATCGATCATCTGGCCTTCGTGGTGCTGGTCGGGCTGGCGGCGGCACTGGCGGGCCGGGTTCTGGCCGCGCCCATGGCCTTCATCGGAGCGACCCTGCTCGGCACGGCCATCCATCTGGCTGGCGTGATCCTGCCCGGGGCCGAGTTGATCATCGCTGCTTCGGTCGTCATCCTTGGCGGCCTCCTGCTGCTGGGACGAAAGGTGGCCGGCCCGCTGGCCCTGATCGGGTTTGCGACGGCAGGGCTCTTTCATGGCTGGGCCTATGGCGAGGCCGTGATCGGTTCCACCCCCATGCCGATCTTCGCCTATCTTCTTGGTTTCGGCGCGATTCAGTTCACCATCGCGGTCGGCATCGCGATTCTGGGCGGCACGCTGCTCGCGAAGGCGGAAGGGCGGATGCATGCACGGCTTGCCGCCGCCGTGTGCATGGGTGTGGGCCTGGTCTTCGCATTCGAATCCATCGAGCACATGATCCTGGGATGATCCTGGGACGATCCCGATGCCCCGAGGCTTCCCTGACCTGTAATCCTGCGGCCTTCGGCCTGTAGCCCGTGCCGTGCCGGCGCATTCCATGACGGGAGAACGAAAGCGTGTCCGAGGTCGAAGTGCTGATCTGCACCACCTGCCGCACCGCCGGCACCACGGCAACCACGGAAACCACGGGCAAGACGTCCGAACCCGATGGCGTGGCGCTGGCCCGGGCGCTTGGTCCCGTTCTTCCGCAAGGGATCGTGCTGCGCGAGGTGGAATGCCTGTCCAACTGTTCCCGGGGCTGCACCATCGCCCTGCGCGGCCCGGGACGCTGGATCTACATGTATGGACATCTCGATCCCGTGCAGCACCGCGATGCGGTGATCGAAGGCGCCCTGAAATACCGCGATTATCCCGATGGCCTGGTGCCCTGGCGGGAACGGCCTGAGGTGTTCCGGAAGAACTGCATCGCCCGGATTCCGCCCCCCGACCCAACCGTTCCCGCCCACCCCACACGCTCTTCTGCCCCTGCGAGGTTCCCCGATGCCTGATCTGACCAAGACTCCCGTTACCGTGATCACGGGGTTTCTCGGTGCCGGCAAGACGACGCTGATCGCACACCTGCTGCGCCATGCAGGTGGGCGGCGCCTTGCGGTGGTGGTCAACGAATTCGGCACCCTTGGCGTGGATGGCGACATCCTGAAGTCCTGCGCCCTGCCCGATTGCCGGGAAGAAAACATCGTCGAACTTGCCAATGGCTGCATCTGCTGCACCGTGGCCGATGATTTCATTCCTACCGTCGAGACGCTGTTGTCTCTCGACCCTCGACCGGAGCATATCCTGATCGAAACCTCGGGCCTTGCCCTTCCGAAGCCGCTTCTGAAGGCGTTCGCCTGGCCTGAAATCCGTTCGCGCATCACGGTCGACGGGGTGATCGCCCTCGCCGATGCCGAGGCCGTCGCTCTGGGGCGGTTCGCCCCCGATCCGGCGGCCGTGGCGGCCCAGCGCGAGGCCGATGAGAGCATCGATCATGAAACGCCGCTGTCGGAAGTGTTCGAGGATCAGATCGCCTGTGCCGATCTGGTGCCTTGGTCAACAGCACCAGAT
>JBJHAU010000323.1:0-1624 GCA_050480665.1 Alphaproteobacteria bacterium
GGCATGATGGTGATCCGCGCCGCCCATGATGCGGCAGGGTCCGGCCGCCGCCGGGTTCTGGTTCCGGAATCGGCCCATGGCACCAATCCGGCCACGGCGGCGCTGTGCGGCTACACGGTCGAATCGATCCCGGCCAATGCTTCGGGCAAGGTGGATCTTGCCGCCCTTCAATCCCGGATCGGCCCCAATGTCGCGGCCCTGATGCTGACCAATCCCAATACCTGCGGCCTGTTCGAATCCGAGATCGTCGCCATCTGCCGGGCGATTCACGAGGCGGGAGCCTATGTCTACTGCGATGGGGCCAATTTCAATGCCATCGTCGGCAAGCTGCGTCCCGGCGATCTCGGGATCGATGTGATGCATCTCAACCTGCACAAGACCTTTTCCACGCCCCATGGCGGGGGCGGGCCCGGTTCGGGGCCGGTGGTGATGGTGGAAAGCCTCGCGCGCCATGCCCCGCTGCCATGGCTCGTCTCCGGCCCTCACGGATTCGGGCTTCAGGAAGAGGCGGAGGGCGATGCCCGGGCGAGCATCGGGCGTCTGCGCGGGTTTCATGGGCAGATGGGCATGTTCGTCCGGGCCTATGCCTACATGCTCAGCCATGGGGCCGACGGGCTTCGGCAGGTTGCGGAAGATGCGGTGCTTTCGGCCAATTACCTTATGGCGGCCCTTGGCGATTGCCTGCATCCCGCCTATCCGGGGCCCTGCATGCACGAATGCCTGTTCGATGATTCCACCCTGACGCCGCACGGCATCTCGACGCTCGACTTCGCCAAGGCGCTGATCGACGAGGGCTTCCACCCAACCACGGTGTATTTCCCGCTGGTGGTGCATGGGGCGATGCTGGTGGAGCCGACAGAGACCGAATCCAGGGCGGAACTCGACCGTTTCATCGCGGCGGTTCGGGGCCTGATGGAGAGGCTGGAGCGCGAGGGCCCGTCGGCCTTCAAGGCAGCGCCCCGGCACAGCCCTCGGGGGCGGCTGGACGAGACACGGGCGGCGCGCCAGCCTGTCCTGCGCTGGCAGCCTGATCCCGGCCCGGTCGGGCAAGGCGCCGGGTAAGCCGTCGGGCAAGGCGCCGGGTAAGGCTCATGGCCTGAGGGCGAAAGGGGGAAGGGGGCAAGGGCCGCTGCCGCCGCTGGGCGGACGCCGCCGCGTACGGCATCTCCGCCTATTGCAGGCGGCGGGGCAGGTCGGTGATGGCGCCGTCGATCAGGGCGCGGGCCTCGGGTTCCGTCAGCCCCGATTCGATCAGCTTGCGGGTGGCCGCCACGGCAATCTCGACCGCTTCGGCCCGAACCGAATCGATGGCGCGGTTGCGGGCCGAGGCGATCTTGTCCTCGGCAATTCTCTCGCGGCGACGCAGGGTCTCTTCCACGGCCTTTTCCGCTTCCCGGGTGATCCGCCGGGCCTGTTCCTCGGCAAGACGCAGAATCTCTTCGGCTTCCTGCACGGCTTCGCGCTGCCTGCGCTGATACGAGGCGAGCGCTGCCTGGGCTTCCTCGCGAAGATTGCGCGCCTCGTCCAGATCGGCACGGATGGCCTCGGCCCGGGCATCGAGAGCGGCCGTGATCTTCTTCAAGGCCAGCCGGGCAAGGATGGCAAGGAAGATGACGAAGGCTAC
>JBJHAU010000324.1:0-1529 GCA_050480665.1 Alphaproteobacteria bacterium
CGGTACCTGTCCGAAGGCCCGGGGCATGGCTCAGCGCCCCTGGTCGAAACTCGCCAGAAGCGCATCGATCTGGTCCTGGCTTTGTGCCTCATCGGGCATTTGCGGACCGTTCAGAAGGTCGGCATCCGTAGGGGGGGGCTTCGCGGAACCCGCCGGAGCGGCCGAGGCCACAGGCCTCGGGACATTCTCGCCACCGTCCTCGCCGCCATCGCCTACGCCATCGCCGCCATCGCCAAGGATGCGCGACAGGGCAATGATCTTTTCCTCGACATGTTTCAGGGCCGAGACGACCCTGGTGATGCGCTGCCCGGTGATGTCCTGGAAGTTGCAGGCCTCGTAGATGGCGGTCACCTGGTCGTTGATCACGGCGGCAGAAGCGGCCTCAAGGGAAGGACAGAGCGCCTCCAGCTTTTCCGCAGCATCCAGGATGGATCCGGTGGCTGTCTCGGTATGGCTGACGATGGCATCCAGTTCATCGTTGACGATCTGAAGATGCTCGGCCTCGGACGCACCCGGACGGATTGCCGAAATCTCTGATCGCGCGGCGGCGATATAGTCGGCAAGAGACCGGATTTCCTGATGCAACAGAAGATCGGCGCCGCTGATCTCGCCACTCAACCCGGAAAGGATGCTTTCCACCGCCTCTTCCAGAGCCTCGACAGGGATGCAATCCCCCTGATCGCGACTGAGGGACGTGATCGTGTGGCGAATATCCTGACGCATGATTCCCATTTCGTGAATCCTTCCGGAAACGGACCTAGAAATTGCCAAGAACGGTGATCAGCTTCTGTTTCAGGGTTTCGGCATTGAACGGCTTGACGATGTAGTTCGAAACGCCCGCCTGCTTCGCCGCCACCACGTTCTCGGTCTTGCTTTCGGCCGTCACCATGATGAAGGGCAAGCTCTTGAGCCTTGCATCGGAACGAACCTCGCGCAGCAGCTGAAGCCCGGTCATGGGCTCCATGTTCCAGTCGCTGATGACAAGGTTGAAGCTTTTCTCTCTCAGCTTCTTGAGCGCCTCGCTTCCATCCATGGCCTCGTCGACATTGTCGAAACCGAGTTGTTTCAGAAGGTTGCGAATAATCCGCAGCATCGTCTTGTAATCATCGACGATGAGAATGGGCATATTGGTATCGACCGCCATCACCTAAAATCCTTGTCCGGGCAGACCTCGCGGTCCTGTTGCCCCCCCTCGACTGAACCAGGACCAGACCCTAACCGACGCTGGTTAACGGCGGGTAAAACGGGGCGCGGGACCCGCCTCTTCGCACCCTTTTTCGCACCCTGGCGATCCGGCCCCGGCCGAAGCATCCGGAAATGCCCGGAAATGCCAGAAAGGAACCGAGGGCCATCGGGACGAACCGGAAGGGTGGGCAGGATTCAGGGCCCAGCCGCGCCCTGCCCCGGACGGGTCATCGGTGGCGCGCCCCGGGGATCGCCTTCCGGCCCGGTCGCAGCGCCCGGCTCGGGGGCCGCCGCAGGCTGTGCCCGTGCGGCCGGCACCTCATCGGGGGCCGCAGGGCGGCTTG
>JBJHAU010000325.1:0-1526 GCA_050480665.1 Alphaproteobacteria bacterium
TCAGGCAGGCCCGGTGGAGGGCAGGGAAGCCGCTGAAGCTCTCTGTGCCCGGCTCAGCGCTACGGGACAGTCCTGTCTTGCCGTTCGCCCCTGACCTGACGTCTGGCCCCTCATGCCCGCGCCCATCATCTTCGGCCTTGAAGGCCCCGTCCTTCTGGCCGAAGAGCGGCGTTTCTTCCGCGAGTCTGATCCGCTCGGCTTCATCCTGTTCGGAAGGAACTGCCACTCCCGGGATCAGATAGCCCGGCTGACCCAGTCCCTGCGCGAGACCACCGGACGCGCGGACACCCCCATCCTGATCGATCAGGAGGGAGGGCGGGTCCAGAGACTGGGGCCGCCCCACTGGCCGCAATGGCCCGCGGCAGCCCGGTTCGGCCAGTGGGCCATGAAGGATCCGGAGGAGGCCACAAGGGCCGTTCATGCCGAGGCCCGCATGATCGCCGAAGATCTGCACGCGCTGGGTCTGAACGTCGATTGCGCTCCCGTCCTCGACCTCGCACGGAAGGATGCCGATCCCGTGATCGGCGATCGTGCCTATGGCAGCGATCCTGCCCTTGTGGCGCGGCTTGGGCAGGCTTTCTGCGAGGGCCTGATCGAGGGCGGCGTTCTGCCTGTTCTCAAGCATATTCCCGGACATGGCCGCGCCCGGGTAGACAGCCATCTGGGCCTGCCGCAGGTCGAGACCGCGCTGAGGGATCTCGAGGCCAGCGATTTCGTTCCCTTCCGCATGCTGGGCAAAAGCCTTCGTTCCCCATCCGCGCCCATTCCCTGGGCCATGACTGCCCATATTCTTTATACCGCCATCGACCCCGACCGACCGGCGACCCTTTCCCCCCGGGTGATCGACACCGTGATTCGCGATCTGCTCGGCCAGGAGGGACTGTTGATCACCGATGATCTGTCGATGAAGGCACTCAGCGGGACGCTGGACTCCCTCGCCAGCACGGCGCTGGCCGCCGGCTGTGATGTGGTTCTGCACTGCAATGGTCGCCTTGAAGAGATGCGGATGGTTGCGTCCGGCTCCGGAACGGGATTGAAACCCTTCACAGCGGAACGCCTTAACGGCTCGCTCGGCGTCCTGCCCCGGCCCGCCCCGATCGATCCCGAACGCCGTGCGGCCGAATGCGCCTGGATCGCTGGCCGCCTCGAAGCGGATCGATAGCGAGACTCTCATGGACACGATCCTTGCAACACTCTCCGTCTGGGCCTTGCCCGTCCTCCTCGCGATCACCCTTCATGAGGCAGCCCATGGCTACGCCGCGCTGCGCCTTGGCGACGATACCGCGTTGCGGGCGAGCAGGATCAGCCTCAACCCCTTGCGTCATGTCGATCCCATCGGCACGGTGCTGATTCCGGCCCTGCTGCTGTTCGCCAAAAGCCCCTTCCTGTTTGGCTATGCGAAACCGGTTCCCGTGAACTTTTCCAGGCTGCGCAGCCCAAGGCGCGACATGGTCTGGGTTGCCGCCGCCGGACCGGGCATGAATCTTGCGCTGGCCGTTCTCGCTGCCCTGCTGCTCCATGCCGCC
>JBJHAU010000326.1:0-1507 GCA_050480665.1 Alphaproteobacteria bacterium
GTTCAATTCGGCGATGCCGCGGCGCAGCCGGGCGATGGCCCCGACCAGATCTTCCCGCTCGGATTGCATCGTCGCAATCTGTTCGGAGAGTTCCTCGGCTTCCTGCTGGGCGCGCAGATTGACCGGTCCCATGGTCTCGCGTTCGCGGATCAGGCGTTCCAGACGTCGCTCGGAGGCATCGCGATCGGGCGGCGAAAGGGGATCGATTCCCGCCATCTCCAGCAAATCGTCGGGGCGGGCCTCAAGCCGTTCGCGAACCCTCTCGACAAGGGTCGCCATCGACTGCTGGGCCTGTTCCAGAAGACCCTCGGCCCGTACCCGGTTTTCGCGGGCTCCCGCCAGGGCCGCGTCGGCGCGGCGCAGGGTATCGTCTGCTTCGCGCAGGGCGGTCTCGGCCACGGCCAGGGCATCGGCAGCCTCGGACCGATGCGCTTCCGCCTGGGCGAGCCTGTCGCCCAGCGCCAGGCGCTCGGCAACGATCTGCTGTGGCCGTTCGGCCATGGCATCGATTTCGGCGGCGATCGCCTCGCGGCGCGCGGCCAGATCCGCAGCGGAAGCCTTTGCGGTTTCGGCGCGGGACAGCCACGAGGCCTGCTCCCGCGTGATCTCTTCAAGGCGTTCCCGTCGGGCGGCGATGTCGCGGGTCAGAAGATCGTGGGTGCGCTGGCGTTCGGCAAGCCGGGTCCTGTGCTCGGCCAGTTCGGACCGTTCGGTCTCGATCCGGCGGCGCAGGGCCTCGAGATCCCCGAGCCCGCCAAGGGCTTCGGTGATCTCTTCACGTTCCCGTTCCGCTTCGGCCAGATCGGCGGTGAGGTCGGTCATGGCCAGCGCGGCGGCGCGAAGCCTTGAATCGATCTCCGCCGCTTCGCGGATCAGGGCTTCCCGGCGACGCCGATCCTCTTCCAGAAGGGTATCGGTGGCCCGAGCCTGTTCCGCCAGAGACCGGGCCAGGGCCCCGGCATCGTTCCGGGCCTGAAGAGCCTTGTCCACCTGCTGGCGAAGAGTGGCCAGACGGGCTTCGGCCCCGGCCCGTTCTTCGGCGATTTCCTGAAGCCGGTTGCGCTTGGCCAGACGGACCGCGGCCGTGCCGGCGCCGCCATCGACGACGGTGAAGCCATCCCAGCGGTAGAGCCGCCCGTCGCGGGTCACCAGCCTTTGCCCGGGGGCAAGCTGCGGTGCCAGCCGTTCGGCGGTGGCGGCATCTTCGGCAAGGCCGATCTGGGAAAGCCTGCGCGCAAGCGCAGGCGGGCCCGTCACGAAGCCGGAGAGGGGAGGAATCCCGCCGGGAAGGGCCGGGGCCTGTTCCAGCGGCGGCAGGGATCGCCAGTGCACCGGCGCCGCTTCGTCGCCCGGGGCGGTCAGATCGTCGCCAAGAGCCGCACCCAGTGCCGTCTCGATCCCCGGAACGACCTGCAGGGCATCGATCAGAGGCGGCCAGAGTTCGGCGTCGGGAAGCTTCAGAAGATCGGCGATGGCCTCGGCCTCCGCCTGCAGACGCTGGGCGTCG
>JBJHAU010000327.1:0-1503 GCA_050480665.1 Alphaproteobacteria bacterium
TCGTCTGTTGTGATCGTCTTTCTTGCTCATGGTTGCGGCCTACGGATTCTGCCCGTCGTGCCGAATGTTCGCGAGGCCTCTTCAAGATCCGGGAGAGCCCCGGCGGGAAGACCCGGATTCTCGAACCCGGCTTCATGAAGGTCCTGTCCCCGGGTTTGCCCTCAAAGCGCGAAACCGGGGCGCACCCCGCGCATGCCCCTTAAGAATCCTGTTCTCGATACTGTCCCCCCAAATTCTGTGGGGATATGGGGTGGCCTGTTGTCGGCTGCAAGCCTTCTGGCCGATGACAGTGCAGAAGCTGTGCAGGAAACCGCGCATGAAGCGGCATGACAGGGCCTTGCTTGGCCGAACCGATGCCCCGGCAGCCGTTCAGGCGTCGCGGGCAAGGCGAAGTCCGGAAAACTGCCAGCTCTGATGCGGGTAGAAGAAATTGCGGTAGCTGTCCCGAAGATGCCCGGGTGGGGTGACGCAGGATCCTCCTCGCAGAACCATCTGATTGATCATGAATTTTCCGTTGTATTCCCCGATCGCATCGGACGACGCCCTGAATCCGGGATAGGGAGCATAGGCGCTGGCCGTCCATTCCCAGACATCGCCGAACAGGGCGCATGGGGACGCGGATGAAGAATCGGGGTGAGACGGCGGCGTGCGTGACGCCATGGGCGGCATGAGAGCGGCTTGAACCGCTTGCGGCCCTGAGCGTCTCGCTGGCCCTGGCAGCACCGCGGGGGAGGGGACTTCGCCCGCATCCCATGCGGCCTGGCGGTCACGGCCCACCGGATGCAGCCAGCCCCGGTGGAGACAATTCGGCCCGTCCGGGCCCTCCTCAAGCCCGAGAACGCGGGGATCGCGGGCCGCCGATTCCCATTCCGCCTCGGTCGGCAGACGCGCCCCCATCCAGCGGGCCAGCGCATCGGCTTCGTAGAAGGAGAGATGCGCCGCCGGCGCCGCCTCGTCGAGCGGGCGCAGGCCGCCCAGGGTGAACTCTTCCCAGCCACCCTCGCCCGGGCGCCAGTACATCGGCGCTTCGGCTCCGAAAAGGTTGGCGCCGCCCGAACGAACCCAGGCCCAGCCATCGGCCAGCCAGAGGGATGGCTCGCGATAGCCGCCCTCTTCGATGAAGGCCCGCAACTCGCCATTGGCCACCGGACGCGAGGCCAGGGAAAAGGGGTCCAGATGCACCTGATGGCATGGTGTTTCGTTATCGAAATGAAAAGCCTCGTCCTTCGCGCCGATCCAGTGCATTCCGCCCTCGAAGGTCATGAAGGGCGCAGGATCCGGGCTTTTCCCGGGAGAAGGCTGCGGAAGATCGGGGCGATAGGCGGGCAGAAGCGGCTGGCTTGCCAGGACATGCTTGATGTCGGTCAGCATCAGCTCCTGATGCTGCTGTTCATGATGCAGGCCAAGCACGACAAACCCGGCCAGGGAGTCCCAGAGGGGCTCCGGCGCGGTTTCGATCAGACGGATCATGGCCTCGTCGACATGGGCCCGATAGGCATGAAC